>JAITDV010000620.1 GCA_031282385.1 Planctomycetaceae bacterium
TGGTCTCGGAGGAGTTAAAGGCGGTTTTTCGTTGTAGATTTTTTGTTGCGTTGATGTATTTTTAGGTTAGAGAAAAGGTCTAATATTTGCAAAGTTTTAAGGAAAATCTCGGATAAAACTATAACTATATTGCAAATTATAACTCTAAATTGCAACCAGATAAACCTAGAATTTATAGCTCCAAATGACTTTTTCAGGGACAACTATCTATTCAGCCGTGTGTTTTCTTATCGTCAACTATTCTGTTTTTCAAGCCCAATAAATTCACGCGGGACAACATCGTTTTCCGAACAGTTCTAATATTCAAACCCTTATTTGCCGAATTACACTTAATAGCCAAAATTTCCACTCCAATACGCCCTTATACCCTCATGTTTTGTTTGACATCGTCTTAAATTCACTATTGCAAGAATAAGGGCGCGTTAAGGTGATCCTGCTTGCTACTAAGGGGAATTGGATAAATAAGGGTTGTTTATTTTGGAGTGCTGCTTTTTTGTCTGATTCGTTCCTATTCCCTGATTTTTGTCATATTATTACATCAAATATTATCTTTCCAAAAATAATATGCCGTAAAAACAAGGGTTTCATAAATTCCGTTTCAATAATTTCTGCATCTTTTGGGTTCAAAATATATGCCGGAATTGAGTAAGATTTAATCTTCTGTTCTTTTAATAAAAGTTGTCATTAATTTTGCAAAAGTCCAGTTGTATTACTTGTGCCAATTTTATTTTTTTGGCAACGGCATTGAATTATTTATTCGTTTACGGCAAATAGTAACGACTCTTCTCTTGCTAATCCTGCTGCACCGATATAGCAGGCATAAGAGCCAAGTTTTGCGAAATCAATTTTGAAAAATTTCGTCAAATCAATCATTCCTCTTGCATTGACTTCATTGCGAATTTCGTTCAAAAACATCTCGCCAACTTTTGATCCCTTACCACCGAACATCATTTCACCGCCGATCAATATACATTCGGGATCAATAGTATGAATAAGAGTTGCCAATCCAAGTCCTATATACTTTGCCGTATCTTTTACAATTTGTTCCGCTAACTTGTCCCCTTTATTTGCTTCTTCGTAAACCATTCTTGGGATTTCATTTAATGGCGTCCGTTCATTGACACGATCTGCTAACGAACTTCCCAATCCAACTTCCAATAATTCACGTGTCCGTCTTGCTACTGCCGGAGAACTTGCATACGCTTCAAGATGACCTTGTTTCTTGCAACTGCACCAACGCGCAAACGGCGACGAATCAATAATAATATGCCCGAACTCTCCGCCAAAACCATTCGCGCCAATCAACTCATCTCCGTCAATCACCAATCCGCAACCAATACCATTTCCTAAAAATATCAACGCCAAACTTTGCATTCCTTGTGCGGCTCCGATCCAATATTCTGCAAATGCAGCGGCGTTCGCGTCATTGCAAAACACAGTTACGTAGCGTCCCAACGCCTTGTTCAACTCGTCAACTATAGGAAAATCATACCAATTCGGCAAATTAGACGGATAATATAATCGTTCCGTTTTTGGACTAATTGAACCCGGGAAACAAAATCCCACACGCGGTATTTGATTGAAATCAATTCCAGTTTTGGTAACTGCGTAATCGATCAACTCCGCTATTTGTTTTAATTCTATTGCAGGGTTACGTTCACTGCATCCCGGCGCTGAAAAATAAGAAATCGTTTGCCCTTCACTGTCAACTATTCCAACCTTAACATAACGACCGCCGTAATGAACCCCAATAAATAACGGCGGCACAGAATCAGAAACCGAAAAATGAACCGCCTCCTCTAACAGTAATAAATCACTCACAATACTATCTCCTGTTTAATTTTACTACACTGAATACATCGCAATTTTTCGTCAGCACTAAGTTGTACCAAGTTGTAATTGCAGACGAAAAATAAAATGTAAATCAGCTCTATTAATCAAAATTACCAAATTATATTGCCATATTACAACACGGACAAATTTCTGTTGATTAAATGTTACAAAAATTTGTCCGATTGCAACTAAGCAATCAAATTAACTTAAATCCAAAATACAATTTTAACCTAATAACGGAACTTTTGCAAATGACGTTTAACACTATAAATTTGAGTGTGAAATGTGTATCAAATTACTATTTTTTTGATGCATTATTGTAACAATAATTATGTTAGTCAAAAATGAAAATCGTATCTATTCAGCCGTGTGTTTCTTATCGTCAACTATTCTGTTTTTCAAGCCCAATAAATTCACGCGGGACAACATCGTTTTCATAACGGTTCTAATATTCAAACCCTTATTGCCGAATTACCATTAGTAGCCAAAATTCCCACTCAATGCCCCCGTATTACCCTCATATTTTGTTTGTCATTGTCTTAAATTCATCATTGCAAGAAAAGAGCATAAGGGCAACGTTGAGGTGATCCTGCTTGCTACTAATGAGAATTGGATAAATAAGGGTTGTTTATTTTGGATCGCTGTTTTTTTGTCTTATTCGTTCCTATTCTCTTATTCTCTGATTTTTGTCATATTATTGCATCAAATATTATTTTCCCAAAAATGATATGCCGTAAAAACAAGGGTTTCATAAATTCCGTTTCAATAATTTCTGAATCTTTTGGGTTTAAAATATATGCCGAAATTGGGTAAGATTTAGTCATCAGCTCTTTTAATAAAAGTTATTGTGAATTTTGCCAAAGTCCAGCTATATAATGTTCGTACTATAAAATTGCGCGACACAAAAGCGTAAAAGCCTGCTTTCCGATAGGGAAGCTGGCGGCGGCAAACGAAATTTAAAGTGTGAACAGTGTAAGATCATTTGTCTTATTGGTCACCGGCTTCCATACTATTCTTATACTGTCTAATCTTTCAACAATAATTCTTTGATTTGTTTGTTACGTAATTCTTCTGTTTCAGATTGAATTTGTTTTTGTTCTTTGAGAATTTCGCGTAAAATTTCAATTATCTCGTTATAACTTTCCATTGAGACCATGCTATCGCGGATTGCTTCCATTTTTTTCAGGATCAAGTCAATTTGGTCAAGAACAATTTTACGTTTATCGATAGCTTCTTGCCGTAACGGTTTATCACGCACTGCTAACGTTTTCCCAAATACGCCAATCAACCGATCCAATTCAGGAAAATCACGCTCAACCAACATCGCAATCGGCGAAATTATACCGCCGTCAATACGGGATTCCGCTTCAGAATTAAAAATTTTATTGTTGACCATTTCATGGTGAATTGTCTTAAATGAATCCACGATTGTTCGCAACTCATAGACTTCCTTCTGCGTATCACGCAACGCACGCGAAATATTATATTGACCGAGTACTGCTTGTTCTTTTGAGATCGTGTTAAGCAATTCTTTCTTTTTCGCGTCTAATTCGGTTTGTTTTTTGGCTATTTCTTCTTTAGGCGTATTATCGGGTATCTTCAGCAACTCAACTTCTTTGACCAATGAATCCGGCGGCACAAGCGGATAATTTTCTGCGTCAACTAGATGTTTGGTTACTTCTACTTCGCCGATCAGAGTTTCAAAATGTTGACGCAACGAAATCTCGCGTGCCTCAAGTATCAACTTCAATTGCTCTGGAGTAACAATCTCCAATTCCCAAGTCGGTCCAAAACCAACTTGAAAAGTTTGCGGTAAATCAAGATCGAATTTGTCCATCGCCTCTATTCGTAACGATAATTTATCTCCCGCTTGCAATTTTAATTCTTCAACTTGAAATTCTGTGTTGATCGCAAAAAGTGTTTGTGCATTACCGATGCCGGTAATATCGGTAGTTCCTTTTGTTGTTTGATTGTCAGTTGCCGATGCCGTTTCATCCGCCGCAACGTGGTCGGTTTTATCGTGTTCAATTTTTTTGGATTCGTCAATTGTTTTTTGATCTTTGTCTGTATTTGTTTGCCCGTCTAAATCAAAACGCACGAAAAACGACGATGATTTTTGCCAATACTTATTCGGAAGATTATTTTGTGCCATTTTATCTTCAATTTTTTTATCTTCATCTTTTTTAGTTTTATGATGAATTGTGTAACGATAAATTGCATTTGCGATGCCGTTATCATCAGTGATTTCACCGATTGTTGGCAAAGTTGCGTTTGGAGTGATTGCGCTTCCTATGCCGTTGAATCGTGCGGTAACTGTCGGCGGCTGATCTTTCAAAATATTGAGTTCAAAACGAATTGATTGTTTATTACGCAAGTTGTCGGTATCTTGAAATAGGAATCCGATTTTTGTGTCTTCGCGCAAATATTCGAGTGCATACGCAAAATTTGAAAAAGCTGTTTCAATTTTTTCTTCGCGGACAATTACGGGTTCGTTATTGTTCAATACGGCTTTGGCGTTCAGCAATGGTTTACTTGATGTTACCGCGAGTTCAATTGAAGTACCGTCTGGAATAATTGTTCTAATATTTGGTTTAATTGTTCTTGTGTCGCGCTGCATGTATGCCGGAAATTTTTGTAACAATTTTATATCAGCTAAAACCGGTGGAGGAACAACTTCAATCATAAGACCATCAATTGTTGTATCTGCTGCGTTGATTCGTAAATTTAGCGTCTCAAGCATCTCGGCAAAAGTGTAAGAAAATATCCGCCAATCAGAATTGTCAATTGTATCAATACGAAATTGATCGATCAGAATTACTCTGTATCCGCTTTCAGCTGAACCGATACGCAACCGAATTGATTCCGGTACAAGCGGCATTTTTGTATCCGCGCGAACTACCATTGTGAAAGAATCGCCGCGTCTTATTCGCACATTACCTTCTGTAAAACCATCAACAACAATCCGTGAACGGCGCGGCCAATCTCGATCCGATAAAAGTAAGTTGCGTGAAAACCATATTTCTGCCGTCTCTGCAAATTTGACACATAAAAACACGGTTGCCGTCAAAACCAAAATCATGCCTGCAAAACGTAACAAAAGTTGACCGGAACGAAAGAATTTTCGTACTTTAACTCCGCGTAATTTTTCGGACGCATTTGTTAACGCTTCATGCAAAAATTCAGGGGCAACTTCGTTTTCCTTGTATTTTATTGTGCTGGCATCAACTACCGTAACAAGCGACTCTTTCAAGTCGGGAATATAACGTTCAAAAAGATATGCGAGTTGTCCGATTTTGATTTTGGCAAAAAATCGACGAAAAATATACCGCCACAAAAAATAAATAAACACAAAAATAAGCAACGGCAATAAAACAACACGGATTGGTAACGTAAATTGAAAAAAACGATCCAGAATAAAATCCGCCGCAAGAATAATAAACGTATAAAAAGCCGTTATTATTAAACCGTCAAAAAAAATATAAAACCGTAATATACGCCGCAACTCATGTAAACTGCGTTCGATAATTTCAGACAAAGAAAATTGAGTATGGTTGGGATTGGTTGACATTTTATGTTAGTTAGTTAGATTGGTAGTTCGTTATTAATTATAATTAGTCAGTTTGGTAATTGATTGAACTTTTGTAACAAATATTTTGTATGAATAATTATTCTTACTTTTTAAACTGTTCACACTTGAATTTTCTTTTACTGCCGCCTGCTTACCTCTCGGCAAGCAGGCTTTTATGCTTTTGAGCCAGGCAATTTATAGTATGAACAGTGTAATTGGATTAATTCATATTAAACGAACAACCCAAAATCGGCGGAACATTGTAACACATCACTTGCCATAACACAATTCCATTCTTGTTCCCGTTTTTGTAACTGTTAATTTGATAATTTTTAAACTGTGAACAGTTTAAAAATCATGTATCTTGTTTATTTATTGCTAATGAGTTACAGGATTCTGTAACTCATTAGTAAACAAAAAAAGGAAAATAATATGAAAACAACAAAAACAACAATATCAAGACGTCGTTTTATTGAAGATTCGATGATCGCGGCAATGGCAACAAGTTCGGTCGGATTGTTGTGTACGTCCGGCAATGCACAAACTTCAGATACGGTTAGTGCAAATGATAGTATTGGTATGGCAATTATCGGTGCCGGAAGTCGAGCCGGCGACCAAATCAAAGGTTACAAAAATAATAAACACGTAAAATTTTTGTACATCTGCGATCCCGATTCAAAACGAGCAGAAGAGAAATGCTCAATTATTGAACGCGAATTGGGTTATCGTCCGAACGCAGTAGCAGATTTTCGCAAGGCACTTGAAGATAAAAATGTTGTTGCGGTAAGCGGCGCAACAACAAATCATTGGCACGCGCTCGCTTCTGTTTGGGCTTTGCAAGCCGGCAAACATGTGTTCATGGAAAAACCGCTCACTCACAACATTCATGAAGGTAAAGCTATTGTTGCCGCCGTACAAAAATATAAACTCGTTTTTCAAACCGGTACACAATGCCGATCAGCTGAAAATGTACGTAATGTTGTTAAATATGTTCACGACGGCGGAATCGGCGAAGTTAAATTTGTTCGCGGAATTTGTTATAAACGCCGTAAAGCAATCGGTGCTTTGGGCGAATATCCAATACCGCCAGGAGTTGATTATGACTTGTGGAGCGGACCCGCGCAAATAAAACCGGTTACAAGAAAAAATTTCCATTACGACTGGCACTGGCAAAGATACTACGGTAACGGCGATCTAGGAAATCAAGGTCCACATCAAACTGATATTGCGCGTTGGTTTTTGAATATTGAGCGTTTTCCAAACACGGTGATTTCGTACGGCGGCAGACTTGGATATGATGTTGAGAAAAAAGACCCGAATTATGTCGATGCCGGTGACGTTGCAAATACTGAAGTGTCAATTTACGATTACGGTGATAAGTCAATTGTATTTGAAACACGAGGTCTCGCAACTCCTCCAATTCTTGTTCCAAACTCTACTGATGCAGGAACGCTTGTCGGCGTAATTGCATATGGAACAAAAGGATACGCATTGCAAGGCTTTTCAATCAAAGGACAAACTTACAATCAATCGGCTATTTTTGATCTTGAAGGTCATCTTGTTAAGAAATACAACAGTGGAGAAAATCATTATACGAATTTTATTGACGCGGTTATCAAAAACGATCCGGCAGCAGTAAATGCTGACGCTCGATGCGGTGCGTTGTCGGCGGCAATTAGTCATCTTGGCAACATCTCTTATTACGTGAACGAAAAAAATAAAATTTCAGTTGCAGAGTTACAAAAAGAGTTAAAAAATATCAAGTCGTTTGATGACAATGAAGCAACTTTGGAACGAACTGTAGAACATTTGCAACAGAATAAAGTTGACCTCGAAAAAACTCCATTGGCTTTAGGTTCGCTGTTAAAAATTGACGTGCAAAAAGAAGAGTTTGTCAATAATCCCGAAGCAAATGTGTTGCTGTCCCGCGATTACCGCAAAGGTTTTGAAGTACCCGATCCAGATAAAGTTTAGGTTAATCCTTTTCGCGTAACTATTCAGCAACGTTATGAATTTTCATTTTTCCGCCCCGTTAAAGACAATAGACCTTTTCTCTAACCTAAAAATACATCAACGCAACAAAAAACCTACAACGAAAAACCGCCTTTAACTCCTCCGAGACCACCCCTAACCCCTCCGAAGGAGGGGAATAAGAAG
>JAITDV010000621.1 GCA_031282385.1 Planctomycetaceae bacterium
TTATAGTACGAACAGCATAAAGTTGTTTTATGTATTCGGGATTGCAATTTTATGTCCGAGTTTATCGCGTTTTGTTTCAATGTAGCGTTGGTTGAATTCGTTTATTGAGCAGATGATCGGAACTTGATCAACAACTTCCAAATCAAAACCGCCATAAATAAAAGCATCAGTTTTTTTGGGATTATTTGTCAACAGTCTTATTTTTTTTAGTCCTAAATCTTTTAACACTTGAATCCCGATTCCATAATCCCGCAAGTCTGCTTTGTGTCCGAGAGCAAGATTTGCATCCACTGTATCCAAGCCTTGATCTTGTAATTTGTATGCCTTGATTTTTTCCGTCAACCCGATTCCGCGTCCTTCTTGCGGCAGATAAACAATTACGCCTACGCCGGCTTCGCTTACAACTTTCAATGCGTAATGCAGTTGATCACCGCAATCGCAGCGCAATGAATCCAACAAATCGCCGGTGAAACACGATGAATGTAATCTGACAAGCGGCGTGTCAGCTTGTTCGGGATGACCGAAAACGATTGCAACGGGTTCTTGAGATTCGTATTGAACACGATAAGCATAAATTCGTGCGCGACCATATTTGGTCGGTAAATCTGCGTCTGCGATTCGTTCTACTATTTTTTCACTTGTCCTGCGGTATCTGATTAAATCTTCGATTGTGATTATTTCCAAGCCGAAATTTTGGGCAAGATTCGTAAGCTCTTCGCGATTTGCCCGATTACCGGTATTGTTCAATATTTCGCAAAGCACACCGCCTGCCGGCAAACCTGCAAGACGCACAAGATCAATCGCCGCTTCAGTATGACCGGCTCGACGCAACACGCCGCCTTCTTTGGATTCCAGTGGAAAAAGATGACCAGGACGTACAAAATCTGAAGGTTGACTTTCTGGATCGATAATTGCGCGTATAGTTACGGCTTTTTCTTGTGCGGTTATTCCTGTACGGCAAGTAACGTGATCAACAGGTACAGTAAATGCAGTTTGAAGCGGCGCAGTATTGTGAGGAACCATTGGCAACAAGCCAAGCCGTTTGCATGTATCAGGCAACACAGGCATACAAACTTGACCGCGGCCATGTATCAACATAAAGTTGATCGTTTCATCGCTTACTCCTGAAGCCGCGCAAATAAAATCACCTTCATTTTCGCGATCTTCATCGTCAACAACAATAACAATTTTACCTGCACGAATTGCTTCTATCGCAACTTCTATTTTAGAAAAAGAAACCATTAGTTTAAGGATTGAGGGTTGAGGAATGTTCCTGAAAGTCGGAATAAGGAATTTTCATGACTATTATGGAATTTTGGTAACATTTATAAAATAGTCATACGTCAAATTTCGCTAACATCGCTTTTGAGTTACCGAACTCTAACGTGCGTTCAATATTGTTCAGTTTATCCTCACAAAATAATAAAACGGATTGAAAGACACAACAAAAGACCAAGATTCTATCATAAGCGAAATAACATTCAATACAGAACGAACAACTACCTCGTAATTATTCAGTCACATGACGCACACTGTAATACCTGTAATTCAAAAAACAACACAAAAATAACAACACAATCTAAACTGTACTTCCCAATTTTTTTGAATTTTGTTTCTGCTATAACTTTCCCCCATTTTCTCCCCCTTGCGATATTCTTTTAAGTTGGTTGGTTTCGTGTTTATTGGGTGATGAAACAACGCGAAAAATTAAACCTTTTCAGAAACGTAAACTGACTTTTGAATTTCTTGAAAACCGTGAATTATTGTCAGCCGATATTTTTGACAACTCATATCTTGACGACAATATGTTGAGTCGAATTGCGGCAACAAAGTTTATCTTCGGATTCGCGGCGCAAATTTACAATTCGGATATTGGACAACAGCTTTAATATTTGTGCTTCTACACAGATTGAAGCCAATACTTAGTACGATATTGTTGGCACGTATAACACGACAAATTGGAATATCTATCTCAACGGAACATTAGTCTCGTCAACCTCCGATCCAAACAGAGATATTACTTTAATTTTCGTTTACCTTCGCCTGCATACCTATCGGAAGGCAGGCTTTTTACGCTCTTGAGTCTCGTAATTTATTGTACGATCAGTTATAGTAACTATTCAACTACGGGATTCAATTGTTTAGGAAAAGGGAATAGGAACGAAGCATACAAAAACGCAGCGATCTAAACTAAAACAACCCTTATTTATCCAATTTCCCTTAGCAGCAGACAATGCCCCCAAAAATGCGCCCTTATGCCATTATTTTTTCGATGGTAAATTTAAAACAATATCAAACAAAACATAAGGGCGCGTCGGAAGTGAGAATTTTTAGCTACTAATGGTAATTTGACAAATAAGGGTTGGAATACTAGAGCCGGTCGGCAAATGATGTTGTCCCGCGTGAATTTATTGGGCTTGGAGAACAGAATTGTTGCCGATAAAAAACACACGCTAGTGAATAGTTACGTACAATAAATGTTTGAACAACTTAATATTCCATACTATACTTTTAACGTACACAAAGTCTCCAGCAACTATTCCTTCCTCAACCGTCATATCCAACGTACTCCAATATTTCCTCAATTTTTGTATTAGCAAATACGATGACCTCCAGTTTTTCAATTTGTTTTTCTACCAATAAATAGATAGTACGGCATTTTGAGAAACGGAAACCATGGTAATCTTGTTTGATGTTCCTCAAATAATATTGGTTCAAATTTATTGTGCAAATAAGGAACGTGATCGTGTGAAGGAAAAACGTTATCGAATGCAAACCACATTGGCCAAAAAGTACGTTTTAGCCAGTTATGTTTAACGTGTCCTTGAGACGGAAATTTTCGGGACAAATAGAAATCTACTACGCCAATTTTGCCGTTTGGTTTTAGTATTTCCCAAGCGTGATTAATTGCAGCGAACCAATCCGGTATCATTGTGAGCGAATAAGAAAAAGTAATATTATCAACTGCGTCTTCTTGGGGAGTGAATGAAGTTGCGTCAGCTTCTGCGGTTTCAATATTTTTCCAACCGCTGTCGTGAATCCGGCTGTCGGCAACTTCCAGCAATGAACCGGCTAGATCAACAACATATATTTTTGAGATTTCGGAAATCGCGTCGCCGAAAAAAAGCAAATTTGAACCTGTTCCGCCGCCCATGTCCATCCATGTTGTGTTTTGGTAAGGGTCGATTGCGAGCATATTTTGCCAAAGTGATTCGCGGCCTTTGAGTAAACGCCGACGAAAATCATCGTAATCTTTTGCCTGATTTTTGTAAAAACTAT
>JAITDV010000653.1 GCA_031282385.1 Planctomycetaceae bacterium
GTTGATTATTTTGATTCATGGTCGGAAGAAGATGAAAATCGTTTATTTAAAGCATTGTCGAAAACAAAAGCCCGCTTTATTCTTTCGACATGGCATAGCAACCAATATCGGAAAAATATAACATTAAAATCGTTGTGGAAACATTTTTATGTAATTACCAAAGAACATTTTTATCATGTTGGTGCAAAAGAATCCAACCGTTCCGCAAAGCTTGAAGTTCTCGTTTTGAATTTTAAGCCAAAACAAAAACAACTTGAAAAAGAGAAAACACCACAATTATTGTTATTTTGAAAAACGAAAAAAATAGAGATACTAATTATGTTATTAGACAATAAGACGCCGTCCGATAATTTACCTTTTAGAGTGGCAGATTTTTTGAAAAAATTTGTTGAACAAGGCGAGTTAGACCTTGTAACAGGTTTTTTCTCAATTAATGCTTTGGCATTGCTGCACGATCAACTCAATCAAGTAAAAAAATTCAGAATGATTTTGGGAAAATTAACCCAACAAGATAATCTTTCCAATAAAATTGTTGATTTACTTTCTGAAAATTTGAGTATTGACAGCAGTTTGGCAATTTCCGATTCCGTCCGAAAGGCAGTTGACTTTCTGAAACAAGATAATGTTGAAGTGAAGATGGTAGAACGACATTTTTGTCACGCTAAAACTTATATCTACAAAGATAATGATGAACGTAAAAACTTGCATATTATTGGAAGTTCTAATCTGACCGACGCCGGACTTGGAATGCAAAACAGCAGTAATATTGAATTAAATTCCGCTTCAACCGGTAAAAATAATGATTTTAAAGAATTGTGTAAATGGTTCGAATTTCAATGGGAAAATGTTGCACAAACGATTATTGAACTTCACGATAAATCAAAAGTTGACGTGAAACAATATATTATCGAACTTATTCAAAATTTTTACAGAGAATACACGCCGGAAGAACTCTATTACAAAGTACTGTATGAAAGATTTAAAAACGATTTTGATAAATTTACAAACGATAACGAATTTAAATGTGAAATCGCACATTTGGAAGAGACGTCAATTTTTCGTACATTATATTCGTATCAGCAAAAAGGCGTATTGAGTTTGATTAACATGTTGCAGAATCACAACGGCGCAATTTTGGCGGACGCAGTTGGTTTAGGTAAAACATGGACGGCGTTGGCGGTGATGAAATATTTTCAGTCAAAAGGATATTCTGTTATTTTGTTTTGCCCGAAAAAATTAAGGCATCATTGGGAACAGTATCAGGCTGGCAATCATTCAAAATTTGAAAATGATGAGATTGATTATTATGTGCGGAATCACACCGATTTACAGGATAATAGATTGGATGTCTATAACGGCAGAGACGCTTTTCCGTTGTTACGAATTCAACGTAAACAAAAATTGTTGATTGTTATTGACGAGAGTCATAATTTGCGAAACGACAAATCATTGAGGTATCAATTTCTGGTTGAAAATATATTATTGCCGGAGAAGAAAAAACGGGACATAAAAGTTTTGCAATTATCCGCAACTCCGATCAATAACGGTTTAATTGATGTACGAAATCAATTTAAGTTGATTGCCAAAGGTTTAGACGACGGATTTAAGGAAACGAATTTTGGCATAAACAGTTTGCAGAGAACTTTTCAACAAGCCCAAAGAAAATTTACTGAATGGATAAAAAAACCTAATCGAAAGATTTCTGATTTCATTGGTAATTTGGATGATGATGTTTTTAAGTTGACTGATGCTCTGATAGTTTCACGTACACGGAAGTTGATTGACGGCGAGTTGGGTGAAATGAATTTTCCTAAAAAAGAACCGCCAATGAATGAATTTATTGAGCCGAAAAATATCGGTAACTTGAAAACTTTTGATGATATTCTTGACGCGATACAAATTAAAATGACCGCTTATCGTCCTTCGGCTTATATCAAAGAAAGAAAAAACGTGGAAAATATTTTAGAAGACGAAGTTCAACGTGAAAATTTTCTTGTGAAAATGATGTACATATTGTTGATAAAGCGTCTGGAATCTAGTTGGTATGCGTTTAAAAAAACTGTTGAAAAAATTCTTGACCATCACGACAATGCGTTGAAAAAAGTCAAACAATTCATCGAGAAAAAACAAGATGATAATATTGAAAATAATTTTAATGAAGAAGATGATGATATAGAAAATTTACAAGATACTGTTGCAGAAAACGCGGAGGAAGAAAATTTTGAACTGGGCAAAAAAAATCCTGTAAAAATATCTCAGATTACCGCGATTAAATCATTTCATGATCAATTGGAACGGGACACAAATAAATTGCAAAAATTAAAAGATAACCTTGAAATATTTGAGCGAAAATTTAATGAAGACGCTTTGCTGATTAACGATACCAAGTTGGCGCGTCTTCTTGAAATTATTACTGACAAGCAGCGGAACGAAAATAAAAAAGTATTGATTTTTACGGTGTATTCTGACACGGCGGAATTTTTATTTAACGAGTTGCAAAAACGAAATTTCAAAAATACGGCTTTTGTTTCAGGCAGCCGAAGTAAAACGTGCGACGGATATTCTAATAAAAATTTTGAACCGATTTTAGAACGATTTGCTCCATTTACCAAGCTCTACAATGAAAAAAATTGGACGGAATTATATGAAAACAATCTTGATCCCAATAAATATTTTAATAACGGTAATTGGGATATTCCTTATGCTAAATGGCGGGAATTGATTAAATCACACGATAAGGAAACGCGGAAAAAATTGGATTCTCCGATTGATATTCTTGTTGCGACGGACTGTTTGAGTGAAGGACAAAACTTACAGGATTGTGATATGATCATCAATTACGATATTCATTGGAATCCGGTGCGGCTTATTCAACGTATGGGACGTATTGACCGCATTGGCTCGCCCAATCAAACCATTCGCGGAGTCAATTTTTGGCCCGCTAAAGATTATGAAGATTATTTGAAACTCAAATCACGTGTAGAAAACCGTATGGCAATCATGACGGTTGTCGGTACGGAAATGGACGAAAACCTCACGCCCGAACTACAAAAAATGGTAGCAGACAATCCCTTGTTTTCAAAGCAAACCGAAAAAATGCTGGAACAAATGCAACTCACATGGGATGATATTGAAACAAATGATGAAACATTAGGATTAGACAACTTGTCAATGGAACAATTTCGTCAGGAACTGTTTGATTTATTCAAAAAGAACAAGGAATTTTTCAAAAATATTCCCAATGGTGTTTTTACCGGTTTCCGTTTGTCCGAAAATTTGTTTCAAAATTGGCAAATCGGAGAAAACAGTTTGGTTGTTGTTTTGGGTTATCCGAAACGACCTGATGATAATGATAAAGAACATATTTATAGTGAAATATATTTACTTCATACCTCGTTTCGCAATGGAGAACCTAATGTATCTTTTTTAAGGAAAGACATGGAGATATTGGCGTTGTTACGGCATCACAAATTGATGCCGTGTTATTTACCAGCGGATTTTGAAGACGGTGATAAAACAGAGTTGAATAAGACAATGTTGCGCAATATGTCAAGAGCCATCACAGATTGGTTGGAGTCGCAAAGAGAACCGGCTGCAATAAACGAAATTCAAAATTTATTTTCAAAAAACCTAAACACACAACCCATTTCTCCAAATCAACAAAAAACAGAAGAAAAATTCCAAACTGAAAAATTTGACTTAATCACATGGTTTGTGATTACAAAATAAAAAACAAAAAATTTTGTAACTGTTCAGTGGAATTTTTGCAAAGATATTGAAAAATCTTTGTAACTATTCAATAGTTTTCGGGCGTTTAATTCACGGACAAGACAAGCATTACTACTCCGTAGGAGTTTTCCGTGAAT
>JAITDV010000111.1 GCA_031282385.1 Planctomycetaceae bacterium
TCCGAAGGAGGCGAATAAGAAGAAACATCCGAGTGAGGCGAATAAGGAGACACCTCCTTCGGAGGCGAATATTCCCCTCCTTCGGAGGGGTCAGGGGTGGTCTCCTACAGGTTAGCGAAAAGGTCTATTAGAGCCGTTTGGAAAATTATATTTTTCCGCGCGGATTTATTGGGCTTGGTGAACAGAATTGTTGACAATAATGAACATACGACTGAATAGATACGCAAATTATAATCGGGAAAATTCACAGTTCAAATCCGAGTTCCAAATCAAGTCGAGTTTCCGGTTTCAGTAAATCAAATGAGACAAGAAATGTCTCTTGAAATGTTCGGCGAATCAACGGTTCAACATCATTGACTGAAGAAATCGGATAATTTGCAAATTGTTTTTTTGATTCAACAATTTTTTCCGCAATCACACGAAGTGTCGAACTGTGGAAACAGCTGCGATGACGGAAATAAAATACTTGCAACAAAATCACAACAAAAAAATATAAACAAAATCCAATTCCGCCAAAAGAAATTACTACGTCCCTACACTTCGGCGGTAACAGCCAACTTAATAGCAATACTAAGAAAGGACAACCAAAGAGAATAAATAATAATTGTAACCTGAAATAAAACGGATTATCAAATACTAACAATCCTGGGAAATCGGCAAAAATTATATTCCAAACTTTTTTCTGTTCCCGAACCTGAACGAGTTGACCAAACCGCAATTCCGAATCAATCGTTTCAGACGCCCGCTCAATAAAAGAACCAATTACATTCCGTAAGTGCCGCAATTCTTCTTCAACAGCTTGATCGTCATTCTTGCCTGCAAGAAATTCACGAACTGCAATTCGCCGTCCGACTAAACTTTGATAAAATTCAACGATTGCACCATAAGTTTCTAAAAGACACGAATGGGCTTCTGCTTCACCTGACTCAATAAACGCAATACGGTCAATTGCAAAAATTTGATCTAACTCTGCTTCCAAATCAAAATAATTCCGATCAGGTTTTTTGGACAATTTATTATTTTTCATGTGAATTTGAGGTCGGTTGAATTTTACTCTATATCGTTGCATTTCCGCCTGCTTCGTTCCTAATATCTAGTCCCTAAACAATTGGATTGAAGGTAACTCACGACTGAATAGTTACATATTTTTTACACGTTCTTTGATTTCGGTTAATGAAATTGGCGTGTAATTTAATCGTTCTATTGATACACAAAAACCATGCGGCGAAATATCACGATAAATATCATTTGCATGAACATGTCCAAAAATATTCAAATAAGGCATTGCCGCATTCATATACAACGGTTCATGCGACAAAATATAAAACTCATTAAACAACAAAGGAAAACGCGAAACCTCTTGAAAACCCGATTCTTTCTGCCACCACGAAAACGAAATCAAACGATCATGATTGCCAAGAACAAGAATTTTATGACCATTCAAAGAAGCAATTATTGACTTGATAACATCAAGCTCAACACTAACCGCAAAATCACCAAGTACAAAAATTTCATCTTCCGGCAAAACTACACGATTCCAATTCTCCAAAATAACTTGGTTCATTTCGTCAACAGAACCAAAAGGACGATTGGCATATCGAATAATTGCATTATGTCCAAAATGAGGATCAGCAATAAAAAATGTATTCATCTTCTAATTTGTCCGTAACTATACTGTAACTATACAGTTTGTACTGTAAATTGCGGAACTCATGTTTGATTTCAAAATATAGATAAGCCCGCGAATACCACCGAAAATTCAAGTAAGAACAGTTGAAAATTATTCGTACACGCCCCACATTCCCGGCGCTTCTTCCAATTCTATTTTTAGTTTGTATTCGGAGGTTTTGGATTCGAAAGCGTCGTATTCTTCGAGCATTTTGTGAAATGTTTTTGCAATATATTCGGCGAGTAATTCTGTTGTACTGTTTATCAACGGTAAAACCAAAGTATCGTTTGCGGGAAATGACCAATGCAGCGGCGGCAATGTTACGTTTACGACGTCTTCAACTTGACGTATTTTTATATAAGGGTGATTACCGGGCAAAAGAATTTTATGAGATAACGTATCACAGATTTTTTTCAACGCATCATAAGCCGGCAAAAAATCTACAACATAACCAAGTTTGCCAATAGGTCCTACAATTTCCGCACGAACACGAAAATTATGCCCGTGCAACGCCTCAACCTTTTCCGGATTGCCGAAAGTAATAAAATGCGACGCTGGAAAACTCAGTGCGTCTCCATCAAATCGAATCGAATAAGTCATTTTTTATGAAAAAGAAATGCAATTTATTTTTTCGGTAACCTGCGCAGTATATCAATCGGAATTTCCAAAACATTAACGCCTTTACGTTGCCGAATTTTAAAGTGTGTTTAGTACAAATGTAACCAAAAATAAAACGAACAATTATTTTTTGGGTAGTTTAATTGTATTGTTTTCTGATTTCAATTATGCGGCAGTGCGTTCCGATTGAATTTGTAAAGGTGTTTCGGTAATTGTTGTTCCTTCTTTTGGCACGCTCAAAACGGAGTAACCAAGACGTTTACCATCACTGTCAAAAATATTCAACATCTGATCCGATGCAGACCAAACAGCAGTGAATTCTTTTGCCGTGAAACGATAACCATAAAAAGTATCACCTAACAATAAAATTTGTTGACCTATTGGTCCTTCATCGATAATTCCGAATGTTTGAGCTGCTTTTAACACTCCTTGCAAAACATAATCAATCTTTTTTACATTTGACATCGTTTATCCCTCAATCTCTTATTTGTTAAATCAATTCCAACACGCACTATATTGACCACTTTAATACCGAACACATTTTAAACTGTTCACAATTTAAATTCTTTTACCGCCGTCAATTTACTTATCGTAAAACGGGCTTGCCGATAGGTAAACTTGCGTAACTCGGCGAAATTTTGAATGCGGACAAGTTAAACTGCTCCTGCAAGATTACAACATCTATACTGTTCGTACTATAAATTGCGAGACTCAAGAGCGTAAAAGTCTGCTTTTCTATAGGTAAACAGGCGAAGGTAAAGGAAATTTAAAGTGTGAGCAGTTGAAAACACATCCGCAAAAAATTTCACCTCTCTACATAGTAACACAATCTAAAATTGTAATTGTCAGGGTATCTGGAATAATGTATATTGTTCGTACTATAAATTGCGTGACTCAAGAGCGTAAAAGCCTACTTTCCGGCAGGTAAGCAGACGGCGGCAAATTAAATTAAACGAGTGAACAGTTTAATAACTTCGTTATACTATAGCACCGTATTGAGTTGCAATGTACATCAGCGTTTTGTTTGTGTTTGAACAATAATGTATGTGTGAATTATTGTACCAAACACAATTTAAACTGTTTACACTTGAATTTTGGGTAACGTATGTAGGTTTGCTTATTGGAAAATTCGTTTCAATATTTTTGTGTTACCGAATTCTAATGTGTGTTCGATATAAAACAGCTCCACTGTAAAGCGAATAGTACAAATTACACCAAATGAAGTAAAGATCAATTTTGAAAATATTATGAGCCTTACGAAAAAATTTTTTGCAAATTAAGTTAATGAGAAATTCTAAAAACATAGTAACTATTCAACCGAGAATGTTTTTAAACTGTTCACACTTTAATTTCCTTTGCCGTCGCCTGCTTACTTATCGGAAAACAGGCTCTTGAGCCGCACAATTTTATAGTACGAGCAGTATGGTACTGCTCTTTCATTGCGAAATATATTGTCAAATTTTATACTCGCAACTGAATAGTCATAATAATTCAACAGAAAATTAATTAAACATGTTAAACCTTGAAAATAGTCATATAATATTTAACGAAGCACGAAATCTTATGCCTGGCGGAGTAAATAGTCCGGCGCGTGCTTTTGGAGCGGTTGGCGGCGAACCGATAGTGTTTGATCGCGGCGAAGGTGCGTATCTTTACGATGTTGATGGTAACCGTTATCTTGACTATGTGCAGTCATGGGGACCGATGATTCTCGGACACGCTCATCCGCAAGTTATCGCCGCAATTCAGGCAACAGCAGTCAAAGGCACAAGTTTCGGCGCACCGACATTGCTTGAGAATATTCTTGCCAAAATGATTATTGATACAATTCCGTCAATAAAGAAAATTCGTTTTGTCAATTCCGGTACCGAAGCGACAATGAGCGCAATCAGATTAGCTCGCGGTTTTACAGGTCGCAAAAAAATCATAAAATTTATCGGTAACTATCACGGTCATGTTGATTCGCTTTTGGTTGCGGCGGGCAGCTCTGCGGCAACTCTCGGAGTACCGAACTCGCCCGGTGTTACCGAAGGTGTTGTACAAGATACAATTCTGTTGCCATATAATAACGTCGATGCGTTGAAGGATGCATTTCATAATGCCGGTAGGGAAGTTGCAGCGGCGATAGTTGAACCGGTTGCGGGCAATATGGGATGTGTTGCAGCTAGTTCAAATTTTCTTTATGAGTTGCGGCATTTGACGCAAGCTAATGGTACGATCCTAATTTTCGATGAAGTTATGAGTGGTTGGAGAGTTGGTAAAAGCGGCGCAGGGGCAAGATTCAGTTTGTTACCCGATATTACAACGCTAGGCAAAGTAATTGGCGGCGGTTTACCGGTTGGAGCTTATGGCGGTCGCGCAGATATTATGGACAACGTTTTACCAGCAGGAAAAATTTTTCAAGCCGGAACGCTTAGCGGTAATCCTTTGGCAATGGCGGCAGGAATTGCGACGTTGAAGGTGTTGAAGGAGACAGACCCGTTTGCCGTAATTGAACGCAAAGCGGCGATGCTTGCGGAAGGTTTAGAAGATGCAGCACGCGATGCAAAAATTCCTGTCGTAGTAGAACAAATCGGTTCAATGATGACGTTGTTCTTTTTGACAGATTATGACAGTCAACCGAATAATTACAGAGTTTCAGGAACAACTTTCAACGGCGGAATTGTTGAACGTTCAACCGCAACAAGTTCAACCGGCGGATGTTTCTCAAGTAAAATAATTGATTGGGAATCAGCGTCCAAATGTAACATAGAACGTTATGCGAAATTTTTTTGGAACATGTTGGAACGCGGATTTTATTTTCCTTGCAGTCAATTTGAAACATTCTTCATGTCTGTTCCAATCACAGAAAAAGAAATCAATCAAACAATCGACGCCGCCGCCGAAGTATTCAAATTACTTTGATATGGACTATTGCAAAATTCATAAGAACTTTTATTAAAAGAGCAGATGATTAAATCTTACTCAAGTTCGGCATATATTTTGAACTCCAAAGATGCAGAAATTATTGTAACGAAAATTGTGTTCAACTTCATTTTTAAACTGCTCACACTTGAAATTTCATTTACCGCCGTCTGCTTACCTATCGGAAAGCAGGCTTTTACACTCTTGAGTTACGCAAGCTATCGTATGAACAGTGTAGGTTATTTTCTCATGTTGTCAAAATATGATGAATATTTCGATGAAATGATGTAGAAAAAAAATTTTTGTAAGTTGTAGTGTGGGGGTACTCGACTTTTTTGATAAAAGATGGTTTACTATCCGCCTCAATTGTTATGCGTCTGGTGTGGTCGGATTGATACGGTTGGTTTCAATCCGGTTCGATACCGGTGAAGTAACTTTTTTAGGTTGATTCAAGTTGTATTATCGAATCGATAATTTGTTTTTTTATTTACAATTCCTTTCACCCCCCAACATTTTATTTTTTTACAGATGCCTAATTCTTCAAATGAGCCTCATTTCGTGTCTCAAGTTGATATTGTACATTCGAATCTGCAACCGGAGCCGTTATCTAATCGGTTATCGGGTCAGAATCAGGAACCTCTTTCTGAGCTATGCCTTTTAATGCGGGAATTAATCGCTGCACAAGATAGACAAAATGCACTTTTAGAAGAACTAATTTCACAAACAGGTCAACATCAGCGGCGAAAAGCTGTGGAGTTAGCGTTGTGGAAACGTTCTAATCCGGAGTTATCGGAATTTTGCCGTAAAGCGGCGGTAAAGTTGGAACGAGTACAGACTGATTTATTATCGACGATTACGGAAGAGATTGATACTAATTCTGAATCGTTGCTGGAGAGTGAATATTGTCTCAATGAATTTGTTGACAGATTTGGTATGAAATTTGTCCAGTTAAATGCGCTGGTGCAAGTGTTGACGCAGCTTGGCAACGCTCCTGATATTCGGATACAACGGAACAATGAGAGTGTTACAAAAAGAACGGTCAACGAGAAACATTGAGGTTAGAGAGATTTTTTGTTATTATTTTTTTGAACTATACACATTTTGGAATTATATATTGACGATTCTAGTAAGTAATTTAAATTTTATTCGATTTCGGTCAAATGAAATCGAGTAAAATTGTTTTTGGTAAGGTATTTTAGAATCCCAATATCAATAGATTTTGAAGTGTGATTGTTATATTGTTTAGGAGATGATTTTGCGATTTTTGCGGTTGTCTTTTATTTTAGTCATGGAGTTATTGCGTAATATGTTAAAAATTTGCAATAACTCTTCACCGTTAAATTTAGTCCAAACTTCAAAGATATGCCGAAGGTTCTTTGTATAATTTCGCTTTCGATATCGAGTATTGTGTTCCTGCTTTTTCTTTTGAGTTTAATTTTTGGAGTACCGTTTACGCGGGATGGCGGTATTTTGGTAAATATCGGATTTATTTTGGGTTCGATAACAATTGGAGTATATAGTGTGCTGACGTATTTCGAGGTGCGCTGACTTGCAATAACCGACAATTTATCTGTCAATATCTGTGATAGTAAAGTACGTTTTTTCGTAACTATTCAGTCGTGATATTATTTTGTGTTATTGAAAATTTTCCGTCTCGTTGGGGACGGTATGTTGGTAGAAAGCGATGAGTCAAATTATACGTGTCCCGTGCGGATGCAATGTTGGTAAAGTTAATTGTTGATACCTGATTTCACCAACATTTCGTCCCTAACGGGACGAACATTTTAAAACCGCGCGGAACAATATAATTTTCCGAACGGCTCTAATATTCTAATCCTTATTTGTAAAATTCCCATTAGTAGCCAAAAATTCCTACTCAATGCGCACTTATGTTTGTTTGATATTTTCTTAATTTCACTATCGAAAGAATAGACCTTTTCTCTAACCTAAAAATACATCAACGCAACAAAAAACCTACAACGAAAA
>JAITDV010000144.1 GCA_031282385.1 Planctomycetaceae bacterium
CAGCATGAAGGAATATTACTGGCGATGGAGTGATCCCGTATAGGATAAGTCCTATTCCAATGTAAAGGACAGTTGCCAAATAATAGCGTTGTCCTAATGTAACCGCATTATACAGTCTTGAAAACACAATACACCTCTTTCATTCTTTTGGTTAAATAGTCAAACTTTACTTGATTTTGCTTTTTTATATAAGCTAATCAAAACAAACAAAACGAGAACAGCTCCTATCACAATACAGAACATCCGCATAAACCAATCATTACCAACCATTAAATTAACAGGCGTTCCGCCCTCGGCAATAAAATCTCTATTCCCACGTAACGCAATCCGCCCTTTTTCAAATTTCAATTTCGTATTCCTAACGGCTCTATAAGAATTGTGTATTACAGATTGTCTGTCTGTTATTGTCCAACCAGCAGGAACAGGAAAAACGAACTCGTCGTCACTTATCTCAATATTAATCGCACTCTTTTCTATATTAACGTCATACGTAGTTTGTGATATTTGTTCACCCTTTTTGTCAAAGTCAGTTTCAATGGATTCCCTTGGATACCAAATTCCACTATTACCCATTAGAAAATAATATCGCGATTCATAACGTTTAATACAAACATCTTCAAAATATTCCTCTATAAGCGGTGTAACATGCCCTTTTTCAGGATTAATCCAAATAATAACCCTTTCGGGAAAACGAGAGACAACATTCCGTGACTTTGTCACTTCTCGGTTTAAACCTGGCATAATAACCCCATAAATTCTACCTTCGGGAGTATTCTCTTCTCTAAATATGTGCACAGCAGCATCTTTGTCCTTCTGTATTAATTTGTGGTTTGCTTCACGCCAAGCATTCACAACTTCTTTATTAAACTCAAAATTATTCAGTTGCTTTTCTGTACCTCCGTAGAGCAATAGTGCTGTCAACTTCATGAACATTTGTCCTCGTACTCTTCCGAGTTGATTCACAAAAGGTACACCATAATTCTGTTCCACGACGAAATTGTTTCCCAATCCTTTGTTATACCATAGATACATACTCCTCCCAAACCGATCAACATTATTCCCTATGACTTTCATCGAAGGTTCGATCTCACTAGATATTTGTTTTTCTGTATCGGTTAAATCAAAAATTTCCTGTTTGACATCTGAATATGGAGGTGTACCACGAAAGACTATACGATATAGGTCTTTTGTCTTATTTCGTCGTAAATATACATCGCGATAATCAATGTCCGCCGTTTTAATAGATGCTAATAATTGGACGTAATCTTCAGAATCTTTTGGTGCTGTTCTTAACATATTGGCATATTCATCTTTAAGAGATTGTAGATCTCGCTTGTACTCTTCCTCGTCAATTTTCTTGTTTTTAGTAATAACAACCTCAATTATTCCCGAGTGAACAACCGATGGGTTATCGCCCTGTTTTTTTATCGCGCTTAATAATAATTCTAGCCCCGCATCATTATTCTCTTTTCCTCCAATTGCCTCTATAGTGCCAATACAACAGAATGCCCAAAAAACATGTACAACAAGGAAAGATTTCAATAAAAATCGCTCGTAAAATATAAACATAAAATCAATTATAATGTACAAAGTGATTGTAGGATACCTATTACAAAATTACCTAGTATTTTGTCTTGCTTAAAAAATGGGATAGCAAAATTAACTTGATGCGGTTATTAATATGACAAATCATGGCTGACATCCCCAAATTAAACAATGTCAAAGCACTAGTGCTTGGTCTTTTTTAGGAAATTGGGATGGCAAAATTGACCTGACGCTGTAATTCAAGGATATTTTGCAACTGGCATCCCAAAATTAAAATATGTCGAAGCACTAGCTTAGTATTAGTTCGCAAATAAGTTTTCCGATGGCTTGATATTAACTTCTTTGAAAAATAAACCAAAGTCGTTTAAAATATGAAAACTTATTTGCAAACGCTACTTACAATCAACAGGTCGTGATAATTGCACCACCCGATGTGCCATCATCACACTTTACACAATATGAATAACAGCACGGATTTCCTAACCAGTCCACAATTTTAGTAGCAGCCAAAGTACCGCATGCCGTAGCGACCAAAGTGGTAATAGCACCAATCGCTAATTCCGATGATCCATACGTGCTAATTGCAGCACCAATTCTACCTGTGACTGTAGAGAATACACATACAGCTCCAGCCGCAGATAAACCAAGACTACGAAGACAAGCAATGTGTCCAAACGTAGTCTCTTCGGGAGAAACCTCAAATTCTTTAAACTCTCTAGTTTCTGTCTGAGTACACGAGTATACACAAAAAGTATGGTAGGATGCATCTCGACACTCTCCCTTCTTTGCCCATTCCTTAATCTTACCTTCACATCCTGCTGTCCCATTCGAATTCTTGAAACATCTAGTAGTATCGTTCACCCTTGCAATGCGGATCGTTTTACAGTGCTGCCCATGCGGTGAATGCGCCAGTGTAGAAAGTGTCGGAGTAAAAAACACTGCGACTACAAGCACAAATCTTTGAATTTTGAAAAATAACGCGACATTTCAGTAACCCTTTCTTTAAAAAATTGATTGTGAAAAAAGTATATTTGATAAAAATTATCTGGACTTTTTTCTGTTTATAGTTAGTTTTTGTCTGGCTCGTTCCGCAACCTCCGTCCAACCTCGATAGCAAAAAATTTCATACGATGTGCGAGTTCGTCACGCTAAATAAACTTTAGGCAACTACCGAACCAAAGCACACTCATAGAATACTCAAGCCAAAGTTCGCATAGTTTACCAATAACTGGAATAAAGTGTCAATAGGGTATTCAAGAGAAGTCGCCCTAAAATAAAATTTAATCTTTTTTACCGCTGGGTTACCTTGTATTTTTCGGGATAGTTGTTACAATAGTAGGCGTTGTATTGAACAGACTGTCTGTTCTGTAATAACTCTCTTATTTCAATTTGGTCAAGATCATTTACGTATGATGCATTGTCCCATGCTTTTGGGTTCAAAGGTAAAATGTAAACAAAGATTTTTGATTTAAGATGAAAATACAAATTATAGTGTGAATGGAATTAAGTAATCAAAAACACAACCATAAATTGCTCTTAATAACAATGTCAGAAGTGAAGCCAAAATCAATTTTAATTCGTCTATTTGTTTATTTTGTTCGTATATTTTTTTTAGTTCTCTTCCTGCTTGGGGACTACTTGGAATTTCGCTTGTAGTTTTGGCGATAATTATTCCGCCCTCCGATGTTGAACAATTTAAATCTGCTCTTTCCCGCAATGCTTGGCTTACGACGAAGCCGTTTTTTCCTGATTGGTTTGCGTTGCCCGGTTGGATTCTTTTCTTTTGGCTTGCGATAAATTTCTTTGTCTGGTTGGTTAAACATTACTTTCGCTCAATTAAATTCATTTCCTCAATACCATATTTATCTTTGCCGTTTCTCATCTTGACTGCTGCTATTGTTACAATCTACAACGGTTACGACAGCGATTACATCAGAAAATTCTACGCACCACGTGAAAATTATGTCCGCTCGGAAAATGCAATGAAATCCATGCGTAAACAACTCGACAACCATTAACCCAATAAATCCCGAATACGAAAAATTAGCTCAAAAGTTACCGGTTCGCAGCCGTGTTAGAGGACAAACTTGGCAAATACCTGAAGCTGTTCTCTCTCGATTTACGCCGCTCACCTACCAATATTCCGGCGGACGATACAAAAACGCAACTATGAATTATCGGTTACACATTCCCGAAAATATTGACCCCAACAAAAAATATCCGTTGCTGCTCTGGTTGCATGGTGTCGGCGAATGCGGCAAAGATAACATTTCACAACTTGCACACATGGAACCTCTCATTCCATTCATCACCGGCGAAAAGCAACGCCATTTTTTCATACTCGCCACACAATGCCCCGCTGATAACAAAATGTGGGATATATCAAAATCAAAAGACGACGAAAAAGGCGATGCCAACATGACCATAGCAATGGATATTTTGGACGACGTGATAAAAAATTATCCGGTTGACAACGAAGCGATCAGCGTATTCGGTCTCAGTTCCGGCGGATACGGAGTGATGTCAATTGCAATGAAATATAAAGGAAGATTCGCAACCCTAATACCTGTTGCATGCAATCCGCATAAAGATGTGTACAAATATACAGCAGAACACAATACCGCCGTCTGGATATTAAACAACACCGGTGACAAAAGCGTCATCGTCAAACGAATCGAAGAAGAAGTTAAACTAATCCACGAAAATAATGGTAACGCCTACATGACAAATTTTGAAGATAAAGGTCATCAAGCTTGGCGAAATGCTTTTTTGCATACTCCGCTAATCGACTGGATTCTATGGTACCAACGAAACCCTTCCCCATACAAACCACCCTACGGAATCGCAATTCCGCACCGTCCCGAAAATGAATTTTTCAAATTATTCTCTCTGCCGTTATACGCAAGTGTCGCATTGGTCTTCCTGCCGTTGCTAGTCATAACAACCGAAAAAACCACAGGCTTTTTACGCAAAAATAAAATCAAAAAAACTCCAGCCGTAACAAAACCGCAAGAAATAAAATATGAAACAACAGAAGACGGTTTTCGCACTTGGACAGATGCTTCGGGCAACGAAAAAGTTGAACTTAGACTAATTGGATTTGCCGGCACACATGCAAATTTTTTCCGCCGAGACGGTAAATTATTCAAAGCCGAAATGGACTACTTCAGCGAAGAAGATCAAATAATTCTAAAAAACATACTCAACAACGCCTATTAAAACTTTCACCGGAAATCAAACCGCAAACCACAAAAAGCGACGAAGGATTTCAAAAGAAAAACCTCATACCTCATTGATAATTTTTAATGAGGTAATAAGATTGGTTTATTATTGTTCTTTTTGCTACTGAGAGGGGGCGTGGCAATTTATGTAATTTGGGAATGATTTTTTGTAGGATCCGCCAGCCAGGTACGCTCACTTGTTGGAAGAACAATTGGGAACCTCTAAAAATTCATTTTTAATCACACGTTTTTTATTGAAGGATTCCTGTCCCTAATGTCCCTGTACGAAAAACTTGAGGGACATTAGGGACGATAGGGACTAATAGGACAAGGACAAATTTATATTAGGTATTGGGTAAAAGGTATTTTTAGAGGTTCCCAATAATAGCAACAATAATGTTGTTTGCGGGAATGACATTACTTGTTTATGCAGGACCGTGCTATATTCAGACAACTACGATTTATAGTTATCAGGTGGGTTGCTATGAGACAACTATAAGTCCAATTGGAAAATATTGCCCCTCATTTAGAAACCCTTTTCACGATATAAGTGAGGTTACTTGTGCAGTGGGTGAGGTGAGTGAAAAGTTAGGACGTGGTACATCAGGAAATCAACAAAGAGGTAAGATGAGCCAAGGAACGAGGCAAAGATTTTGTTATACTTATAAGGTGTGTAAAGCAAAATTAGCTTGGAATTATAATCTTCCAATTGGTCAGCACCTTTATTTTAATTGCAGTGTAATTAGTGAGAGTTTTGGTTATAAGAAACGTTCTAGTTTTGAACCTGTTGGTATGGACTGTCCATGCCCTAGCCCATGAATCGGAATCAATCGGTATTGGAATCTTATGATTCTTAACGGAAAATTTATTTTTTGTTACTTTTCAGATCATCTATTTATGTTTGATTAATAGTTGATTTTGGTGTTTTGTACTCACATATTTAGGTATTTATGAGACATTCAGATTTAATTTTATTGCTGGCGATTTTGTTTTTTGGCAATTACGTAAATGCTTTTGCTGACAATCGTGAGGTTAATTTGAGTTCTGAGCTTATCGGAAAAGTTATTGAAGGACATAAATTTATTGAGCAATCAACAGTTTGTCTTTCTGGTACGATTATTAGCTTTAAACGAGTTTATGTAAAATCCGATTCAGATATTGTTGTGATTAGTTTTGACCCCCAAAGGCAATTCCAATTTTATAAGAATCATGATTTAGCACGTGTTGAATATATTCAACCAAAAGAAGGAACACAAATTGTACCGGATCACAAATACAACGATATAACAGAAATACTATTGAGGACTAAAAACTATGATTACTACTATGATGCTAATGATACAACTGGTAATCCTTCGGCTGATGTTACTAGGTCAAAAATTCCAGGCAAATTCGTTGACGCACGTTTGCAAATGGATTTATACCTTAATACAGGCATACTTACTACATTAACTGGCGGTAAGATTATTGAAGTTTTACAGAGACCAATTGGCAAAGTTGAGAGCCGTGAGTGCGAAGGTACACCTAATGCGTTGTGGATAACTGGATTGGAAACAATATCAAAAGGTAAAAATGGCGATAATGAATATGCAAATTGGTCGATTGTTTTTGATCCCAATCGTTATTATGCTTTGTTACGTCATGAGTTTTATCTAAAAGATAAAAATAATGATTACCTTATTCATGTTACAGTAAAGGTAGATTCGCAGATGATGGATAATGGTACAGTTGTTCCAAAGGAGATCGTTGAGGAATGTTATACTAAAGTACACGGTAGATTTATTGATCGGTGTACTGTCAATATCACATCCACCGAAATTCCTGAAGACGCTTTATTTTCCGAGGGTAGCTTCAAAGAGACCGGACGGAATTACACATTGATCGAGGAATCGCCTGACGGAAGACCAATTTCAGAACAATACATTGATGTACCGCAACCATGGCTAAAAACGCCACGTAATCACAACGAAGTAAGTTTCATTTACTACATAGATTGGACAAGGGTTTGTTTTGCATTGATTGGTTTTCTTATGTTACTTATTGCATTCTTTTTGTTTCGGCGTTCGAAAAAGAATAAAAACAATTTGTAATTACTCTCTAAAAATATAGAATTTTCAATTAGAAAAATATGAGTGTGAATAATTACTTGAAAAAATCCTCGTTGGTGTTAATAATTTTTTATTTGCCATTTATGCTTGGTTGTGTTAGCAAGCCGGTAATTGTTGGCGGTATTCATGTTTCGCCGAATATACTTGACTTAGGAAATGTCAGCGAAGAACAGCCAATTGAAGGAGTATTTAAAATTGTAAACAACAGTGGAAAGGCGGTCAATATAAACAATATCGTTCTTTCTTGTGGCTGTTCAGATCTTATTCTCAATGAAAAAACGATTCCGGCAAATGGTTCTGTTGAAGCCAAATTAATTGTTGAAGCCAAAGGTGGCTGTGGACAAGATATGTTTGAAGCAAAGATCATTACGGATAACCCGATAACTCCGGCTGTGAAGTTGATTTTGATAGCAAATATAATTGCAAAACATCCAGATGGTGCGATTCTTATTAATTTGGGGAGTTTTGATCATGGTGCCAAAATTGATCAAACATTTGAAACTTTACCTGGAAAAATTAAATCAGTTGTTGTACAAGATGTTCAATACGATCCGCCTACGCTCTCCCCAAAAAAATTCAACATAACAGCCGAAACTTTAGAATATGAAAAAGTAAAGCTCAATATAAACGGAACAGCGCCTGAAGATGATGTAAACTTTACAATTATTGTGACACTAAAAGCAGAAGGCGCATTGTGGGAGACAGCGAGAATACGTTTTAGTGGAAACATTTATCAGTATATACACTTACCGTTTGGAGTGTATCTTGGTTTTTTGAAAAACGGAGAATCAACTGTAAAGAAAGTGGATTTTACTTGTCCTGCAGAATTTCTGACAAAAAATCAAATTGATAAAATTATCATAAAAGATCAATTACCGGAAATTTTGCAAGTTAAACTTATAAAGACACCACAACCTCATCTTGAGTTTAATTTAAAACATTCCGGTAAAGTAGAAACTTTTTCACAAGATATGAAAATTGAAGTTTACATGTCAAACGGTAAAAAATATTTATTGTCCACAAACGTAGCCGCACGGTTCTTGTGATTTTATTAGAAATGAACAGATTATATGGAACCTTTAAAATATAATTTTAAAAATTAATATTTCCAATTCACAAAAAAATCTAATTCTGTCGGATTGGGTGTATTAAATATAAGAAATTGTTGTGAATAATGGTTTATAGCACCTACAGGTACAAATATTGCGTAAAATTGTCAATACACAAAAAATGCCCATTTGCTACAAATAATTTGTTTTTACAATTATT
>JAITDV010000197.1 GCA_031282385.1 Planctomycetaceae bacterium
ACCCCTCCGAAGGAGGGGAATAAGGAGATGCCTCCGAAGGAGGGGAATAAGGAGATGCCTCCGAAGGAGGGGAATAAGGAGATGCCTCCGAAGGAGGGGAATAAGGAGATGCCTCCGAAGGAGGGGAATAAGAAGATGCCTCCGAAGGAGGGGAATAAGAAGACGCCTCCGAGTGAGGCGAATTATTCCCCTCCTTCGGAGGCATCAGGGGTGGTTTCCTACAGGTTATCGAATAAGGTCTATTTTATCCGCGAATTTTCACGAATTATTTAATTCGTGAAAATTTGTGGGGATTCGTGGACAAAAAGATTTTTTAGAAGTTCCCTAATTACGATTTCCACTTATTATTATTATTATGTTTTCATTTACATCACGCAAATTTAGTCGGCTTGCTGTGTTTTTACATGATGGCGGTCAATGGTACGTTTATATTTTTGTTTATCGCAAGACAAAGGGCGGGAGATGGGAAGTTGTTGAACGATTTGACTTTCCTGGTAAAAATTCACGTCAAATCCCGTCGGCAGTATTTGAGTTCGCCGAAAGACATAACGCCCGCCGCGTCCGAATAGTTTTGTCCCAAAATGTCCAGAAACTCGAAAATGTAGAATTGCCATCCGACGCGACGTCCGAAGAATTGCAAACAGTAGTAGCCTTAGCCTACTCCCAAGCAACAGGTACAGAATACGGAACAGTTCGCGTTGTTTCATCTTACGCCGACGCCCGCGCAATAGGCGGCATCTCCGAAACACTTTTCGCCGCCGGAATCGAAACCAGCCAACTCGAACAATACGACAAAAATTGCAATAACTCCGGCTTGCAATTCGACGGTTGCGGCATTCTCGAAATGACCGCAGTTACAGTCGGCACAAAATATTTCGACGATAGCCGTTTCCTAATACTCCGCCGTGATCGCGGTTTCTACGTAACTTGCGCCTCCGACGATTTGCCCATGACCACAAGCGGCATCGCCCTAAGCTCCTCAATCGAAGATAAAACCCGCGACGCCGAACGCACCCAAGCCATCGCCCGACGACTCAATAACCAAAAAATGTTCCCATTGCAAGTTTGGTACACTCCCGATGTTGACTCACAAAAATTAGATGAAATCCGCAACTCCCTCGACCCCGCCACTCAAGTTACCTTTACCGAACTAACCCACTACCTTGAAGATATTGCCCGCGAAATCGTAACCACCACCACAATCAACGAACCAACAAACAACGGCGCAATCGTCGGCTTGCCCGAAAAAGAAAAAGACCCATACCGCGCTGGAACTTGGCTATTCGCCGCTAGTGTTGTCATCGCAATCCTTCTGATCTTGATCAATTACCAAAAATTACGAATAGACTTGAACGCAATAAAACTCAAAACCGACGCTTGGGAAAAACTAAAAAGCGAACGAAAAAAACTAAATGATAAATTAACCTCCCTCGACTCCGACCGTAAACGAAATGAAAAAATCATCCAAATCCTAAATCAAAAAAATCCATTGCCCACACCACTCACCACACTGCTCGAAGAACTAAAACAAAATATGCCGCTCTACACCAGATTGACAAGCATCGAACAACTCGAAAACGAAGAACTCGTAATCACAGGTTACACCTTCTACCAAGAAGGTTTCTTTGAATTAAGACCATTGCTAAATCAAAAATTAACCAAACATAAAATGATCGTCGAACTAAAACTAATGGAAAAAATATCAGACTCAAACGGCTATAAATTCATCCTCAGAGTCTATAAATCATCATAATAACCGCAAAATATATGATAATTTTGAAAGAATTTATAACGATTAGACCTTTTCGCTAACTTGTAGGAGACCACCCCTAACCCCTCCGAAGGAGGGGAATAAGAACACGCCTCCGATGGAGGCGAATAATTCCCCTCCTTCGGAGGGGCTCGAATAATTCCCCTCCTTCGGAGGGGCTCGAATAATTCCCTTCCTTCGGAGGGGCTCGAATAATTCCCTTCCTTCGGAGGGGCTCGAATAATTCCCTTCCTTCGGAGGGGCTCGAATAATTCCCCTCCTTCGGAGGGGTTAGGGGTGGTCTCGGAGGAGTTAAAGGCGGTTTTTTGTTTTAGATTTTTTGTTACGTTGATGTATTTTTAGGTTAGAGAAAAGGTCTAATATAAAACAACAACCCCAACTCCAAATTACTGAATAATTGCTATTTTTTGAATTTGTTTGATAAAAGAACACACGATTGAATAGTTACAAAAATTTATGGCAAAATTTATCAAACATCCCTTTTCCTTAACCCCTTTTCCAACCTTCATCATTTCTAACAAAAGGAGTAAAAAATGAGACGCGCGATTAAACGACAATTACGTATTTGGTACGCAGATATTGCCGGTTATTTAAGTAAATTGCGTACATTTCACCGCACTGCATTAGGAATAATATTCGCAATCGTCCTAATTTTTGCCGCGCGTAAATATTGGCTCGACCCGCTTCGCGCTGAAGTCAATGACTTGACCGCAAAATACGACAAAAGCGAACCGCCTAGCCCATTGCCCACAATCGACTCCGACGAAGAAATTACATTAGCTAAAGAACAACTCATCTCCCGCGAAAAAAACGCCGAAACCAAAAAACGCGAAATGGAAACAGTAGCTAAATCACGCCCCAAAATAACACAACAAAATAAAGAAGCCGTCCTCTCCGAATTCGCAACTATAATAACAAAAAATAAACTTATCCTAGTTCTCGGCGGTACCCCTGACCCCGACGATTTCTTGCCCTCGCCCACTAACCCCGCCCCCCGTAAACCCGCCGCCGCAACCAAAACCGCCGCCAAAAAACAAACGACAAATACCACAAAAAATACCAACAAAAATACCACCCCAAATACAAAAACAAATACCAAAAAATCAGACCCCGTAACAAAAATCTCAACTCAAAATAACGAATCACCACTGAAATACGAAGAATACATTTACTACCTCGAAGGAGATTTCAATAATGTGTTCGACTTCCTAAAACAAATCGAAACTTTTTCCTACCCAATCAAAGTTACAAAACTCTACATCGGCTCCGGCGAAACTCCAACCAACGCCTTGCCCACAAATAGTAAACCCGAAAAATTACAACTCAAATTCAACTTGACCCTCTACTTCCATAACTAACCTTGCTCATAATCCCAACCTTGCCCAAAAAACAATCCACTGAATAGACCTTTTCCCTAACCTAAAAATACATCAACGCAACAAAAAACCTACAACAAAAAAACCGCCTTTAACTCCTCCGAAACCACCCCTAACCCCTCCGAAGGAAGGGAATAAGAATACGCCTCCGAAGGAGGCGAATAAGAATACGCCTCCGAGTGAGGGGAATAATTCCCCTCCTTCGGAGGCGTCATGGGTGGTCTCCTACCAGGTTAACGAAAAGGTCTAATAAATAAATTATGTTATCCGAAAAAGCCGTGATCGACCTTTCACGAGTAGTTGCCACTCGCGAAGCACTGAAAATGATCCCCGCCGCACAATCACGGCGGCTCGGCGTTTTACCATTGGCAGTTAGTGATGAGAAGTTATATGTTGTTACTACAGAAGAAGATGATTATCTTTTATTGTCGCAAATTGAGAATCTTGTCGGTATTCCCGTTGTTATCTTACACGCCAAATCTCCCGAAAGCGTATCAAACTACATCAAAAAATATTACCCCGAATACGCGAGTGAATTAACCGGCACGCCTCTAGGTTTACTCGAAGAAGTTGTCCTTCGCGCGATGTTGTACCGCTCAAGCGATATTCACTTTGATCCCGATAACGAAACCGGCATAATTCGATTTCGCGTTGACGGACTAATGCAAATTGATCAAACCATTTCTATCGACAGCATGAGCGAATTAATTTCTGCCGTCAAAGTTTCCTCCGGCTTAAATATTGCCGAACATCGAATCCCCCAAGATGGTCAAATCTCACTTTGGGCCGCCGGAACAGAAGTATCCATGCGCGTTGCCACAATTCCAACAATCTACGGCGAAAAAATGACCTTGCGTATCCTCACAACAGAAAATACACTCGCCGAACTCGCAGAATTAAATATGCTCGGCATGAACGATGAACATCTGAAAATATTTCTCGAAACACTCAATAATGCTAACGGCGTTATCCTACTCTCCGGTCCCACCGGCAGCGGCAAAACCACAACCCTTTATGCAGCTCTACGCCACCTAAAAAGACCGGGAACATTGCATATTTTAAGCATCGAAGACCCCGTCGAAATTCCATTAAACGGCATCAACCAAGTACGAATTGACAGCGACCGCGTAGATTTCAACCGCGCACTACGCAGCACATTAAGACACGATCCCGATGTAATAATGATCGGAGAAATCCGCGACGCCGAAACCGCAGACATCGCCATAAAAAGTTCATTGACAGGACACCTCGTCTTGTCAACACTCCACGCCAACGATTCCGTCGGCGTCGTAACCCGACTTCTCAATCTCGGCGTCGCCACAGAACTGGTCAATTCAGCATTGCGCCTCGTAATCGCACAACGATTAGTACGCACCCCTTGCCAACATTGTGTTTCCTACGAACCGCCAGACGATGTTGACCGCGAATTTTTCGGATGGACTGACGACAATGATATTCGCGTCCCCAAAGTAGCCGGTTGCCCGCTATGCAATAACTCCGGTTACGCTGGACGCTTAGGATTGTACGAGATGATAAAAGTTGACCGCCCAATCCGAGAACTCATCAGACACAACGCAAACGAAGACGCAATATCCAATTACGTATTCAACGAATGTAACTTGCCAACATTGAAAATTGACGGCATCAGAAAAATAAAAAAAGGCTTGACCACCCCCGAAGAAGTAAGACGCGTTACCTTCTTAGGATCAGAAAAATAAAAAATGTTATTAGACCTTTTCGCTAACCTGTAGGAGACCACCCCTGACCCCTACGAAGGAGGGGAATAAGAAGACGCCTCCTAATGAGGCGAATAATTCACCTCCTTCGGAGGGACTAGGGGTGGTCTCGGAGGAGTTAAAGGCGGTTTTTTGTTGTAGTTTTTTTGTTGCGTTGTTGTATTTTTAGGTTAGAGAAAAGGTCTATTGATTATCTCACTAACACTTAATCACTTAATTACTTAATTTGTATTCGAAATATTATTTTAGGTTGCCAGTAGTAGGTTTTTTGTCTCAATTAACCTTAACAAACTTTATAATTTTTATGCCAAAATTTCAATATAAAATCAATCAAACCGGCTCAATCAAAAACGGTTATATTACTGCCGATTCGTTGCATGTTGCATCGGTGGAGTTGCGGCGTCAAGGCGGCGTTATTATCAGCCTCCGCGAAGTAACATCAGAAGAAACAACAAACGGAATCACAAATAATCTCAGCAAAATCACAGAACACCTATTTATTTTTAGCAGCCAAATAGAACTTTGCCTCCGCCAACTTTCATCATTGTTACGCGCCGGCGTTCCTATCTTAGACGCACTTTTGGCAGTCGGCGGGCAAGCATCACCCCAATTGCGTAAAATTTACCTGCGACTCGCTGAAAAAGTACGGCGCGGCTACTCAATGAAACGATCATTACAAGAAGAAGCCTCTTGCTTCGGCGATATTACCATAGGCTTGATCGGCGTCGGCGAGGCAAATGGAACCCTCGACGAAATGTTTCGCTACGCCGCCGATTTAATGGAACGCGGCAGACGCGTTCGCTCGCAAATCATTCAAGCATTCGCATATCCGGCAATTGTTATGCTTGTCGCTGCCGGCGTAAGTTACTTTCTCGTTGTCCACGTTTTGCCCAAAATAATTACGTTCATCTCAAAACAAGCCAAAGCCATAGAACTACCACTGCCAACCAAAATCCTACTCGGCGCAAATGATTTTATTTGGGCTTACGGAATTTATGTTTTTTCAGCACCGGTAATAGTAATAATATTGTTTATTCTAATGCGGCGTAACGCAGCTATGTGTGAACGTATTGATTATTTTTGTTTGTTCATTCCACTTATTGGCAAAGCCTATCGTGAACATTCAAATACAATGTTGTGTCGAACTCTTGGGGCATTGCTTAAAAGCGGAGTCGGTTTACTTTCAGCGTTGGAACTGGTTGAAGGCGTGATGAGCAACAAACATTACGCAGCACAACTACACAAAATTTACAACATGGTCAAACAAGGCGACGCCGTCAGCAAAGGAATCGCAAGTACAACACTCTCAAAATTTTGCCCAATGGCTCTAGCAATGGTCGCAGTAAGTGAACGAAGCGGCAGCTTGGATGAATCTCTATTGCATGTTGCGGACTATTGCGAAGAACAATTGACCAGACGTGTAGCAATGCTAGGCAAATTTATCGAACCCGCAATATTTGTATTCATTGGCGGAATCGTAGGCTTCATCTACTTCGCCTTCTTCCTCGCAATGCTCGCAGCAACAAAAAGCGCAATTTAACAGAGTTAATGAATTTCACGCAAAATCCGTAAAAATCAGTTACATGTTTTTTCGAGAATTGGAGACGCGAATGAAGGAATTTTTGTAATAGACCTTTTCGCTAACCTGTAGGAGACCACCCCTGACCCCTCCAAAGGAGGGGAATATTCGCCTCACTCGGATGCTTCTTCTTATTCGCCTCCATCGGAGGCGTATTCTTATTCCCCTCCTTCGGAGGAGTTAGGGGTGGTCTCGGAGGAGTTAAAGGCGGTTTTTCGTTGTAGTTTTTTTGTTGCGTTGATGTATTTTTAGGTTAGAGAAAAGGTCTAATGTTATTTTGACGGAGACAACTCATCTCCGCCGTTCCCAAAAACTCCCATTTTAATTATAACTATTCAGTCGTGAGTATAAAATTCTACAATGTATTTCATCCTGAAAGAACAGAGCTAAATAGCGCAACAAATTTCTGCATTGCTCCTTTAGGAGCGAGGGAAAATTTCAAATTCTACGGGATGTTGTTTTACCGAAATTTTTACTTACCGTACGTAACATGAGTTAGTAAGAAAATTAGGTTGAATATGAAGTCGTTTACCCGATATTCATGTGTCAAAAATTTGCACTGATAGTTAGAATGTTTTTTTGGAGTTGTTTAAGTTAAATATGAGTTTTATTGAAGTTGTTGGAGCGCGGGCGAATAATTTGAAGAATATTTCTATTAATATTCCGCGCGGCGAAATGGTAGTTTTGACAGGCGTAAGCGGCAGCGGGAAAAGCTCACTCGCTATCGATACAATCCACGCCGAATCCACAAGACAATTCATCGAAACCCTCTCATTGCAATCAAGACAATTCATCAGACAATTTCCACGCCCCGACGTCGATTCAATCAAGGGCTTGCCGCCAACAATCGCAATCTCACAACACACACGAATAAATAATAAACGCAATAATGTTGCCGTATTGAGCGAAATATACGATTATTTACGTCTGTTATTTGCCCGCGCCGGAATTGTACATTGCCATAAATGCAACCGTATTATCCAAAATCAATCAACAAACCAAATCCTAGACAATATTCTTGCTCTGCCTCCAAATGCAAAATTTATTATTCTTGCGCCTCTTGTTTGTAATCAGGTTGGTGAACACAAAAATGTGTTGCAAAATATTTTCAAAGCAGGTTTCTCCCGCGTCCGAATTGATAACGAAATTCACGAAATTCAAAATTGTCCTGTTATTGACCCGCAACGAAAACACAATATTGAAGCTGTTATTGACAGACTGATATTAAAGGAAGACATAGAACCGCGTCTTAACGAATCATTGCAACTCGCCCTAAAACACGGCGAAGGAACCGTAACAATCTCCTACGAAAAAGAACGCCAAACCAAAACAGACGGCTCAATCGAATCCGTCTGGCAAGATATTTTGTTCAGCACTCTACACAGTTGTCCGACTTGCAATATCAGTTACAACGAAATCGAACCGCGAACTTTCAGTTTCAACTCGCCGTATGGAATTTGTAAATTGTGCGCAGGCAAAGGAATTATTGAAACAAAAAATCACAACACCAAATCACAAAGTGAAACAATTTGTCCTGAGTGCAAAGGAACACGTCTTGGAATTGCGGCACGTAACGTTACGGTGTGCGGAAAATATATTTTTGAGATATGCGCGTTTACTGCGGCAGAAGCGTTGGATTTTTTTACCAATATTGAAATTCCTGCGTACAAACACGAGATCGTCAATCCTGCACTTGAACAGATATTATTGCGATTGGAATTTATGAATCAAAACGGGTTGGATTATATGAGGCTTGATCGTGCGGCAAGTACGATCAGCGGCGGAGAATTACAACGTGTAAAACTTGCCAATGCACTTGGCGGTGCGCCGTCGGGAGTGTGTTATGTGCTTGACGAACCGACGGCAGGATTGCATCCCAAAGACACAGAACAATTAATCAAAACTCTACGAAAATTACAGTCCAAAGGTAATTCATTGCTCATTGTTGAACACGACGAAGATATAATGCGCGGAGCGGACAGGATAATTGATATTGGCGTTGGCGCGGGAGAATGCGGCGGGCGTGTAGTCGGCGAAATGAAAATTGTCAAGCAGGCAAAAAAAATACAAGCTGTATCAATTCGCCCCGAAGGTTGCGCAGAATCATTGACAATGAAATATCTCAACGGCGAACTTTCAATGCCGGTTTATAAAAAACACCGCAATACCGACAATAAATCAAATTACACAATCAAGCTCACAGGTGTTACAACAAATAATTTGCGCGGAATTGACGTAACTTTTCCACTCGGCAAATTCGTTTGCATAACAGGCGTGAGCGGCAGCGGAAAAAGTTCACTTATTGGAGAAACGCTTGTTCCGTTGTTGCGTAATAATTTGTATGGCGGTAAATTGGGCAATAAATTCGGCAAATTGCCGATAGATAATCTTGCAGTCAAATACGTCGGAATTTTTGGTACAGAAAATATAAATAAGTTGATCGAAGTTGATCAATCGCCTATCGGCAGCTCTCCACGAAGTAATCCCGCAACATATACAGGTCTGTTTGACGAAATCCGCCGTCTGTTTGCTAAAACCAAAGAAGCAAAACGTCGAGGTTACGACGCAGGTTGGTTTATTGCGGGAATAAAAAACATTACAAAAAATAACAACAACACAACTGAAAATAATAATCGTTACAAAAATAGAGGCGGAGGTTGTTGTGTTCGTTGCAATGGTTACGGAACAATCAAAATAAAAATGCGTTTGCTTGGCGATTTGGTTGTAACTTGTCCTGATTGCAACGGCAAACGATTTAACAAAGAAACGCTTGAAATACTTTACAAAGGTCGATCAATTGCGGATGTTCTTGAGATGTCGATTTCAGAGGCGTCTGTTTTTTTTGAGAATGTGCCGAGTATAAATAAATTTCTGGTTAGTTTGTGTAATATTGGTTTGGGCTATTTGAAACTTGGGCAATCTGCTGTAACATTGTCCGGCGGTGAAGCACAACGCATCAAACTTGCAACCGAACTTGCCAAAACTGAAATCAACATATTAAAACGAATAAAAAATATCCAGACAGAATACGGCAATACACTTTATATTTTGGACGAACCGACATTTGGTTTGCACAAACATGATGTTGAACATTTACTTGAGATACTTTTTGGTCTTATTGATTACGGCGGAAGCGTGATTGTAGTCGAACATAATTTAGACGTAATAAAAGCGGCAGATTGGATAATAGATTTAGGACCGGGCGGAGGAGTTGACGGCGGAAATATTGTTGCCGAAGGAACGCCGGAAGATATTGCAAAAAACAAAATGTCAGTTACAGGTAAATATTTATAAACTGTTCATACTTTAATTTCGTTTATCACCGCCTGCCTACCTATCGGAAGCAGGCTTTTACGCTCTTGAGTCCCGTAATTTATAGTACGAACTGTATAAGAATTTCGTATTCGGAATTAGTATTTATTCTGTGGAATTTTTTTATTGTGAAATGCTTAAAATTATTTTGAGCTAAATTCGCAGCAATAAGCTGAAAGCCTTATTTTACAAAACAACATAAAAAGCATTCCGCTGAAATATGACCGGAATTATAATTGTAATTGTTGTCTTTTAATTTTCGGTTTTTATAATTTTTCTCGTAATTAAATTTCGTTTATTGTTTCCTGCTTGCTAATCGTCAAACAGGTTTTCACTCACTTGAGTAACACAATTTGTAGTTCAATTATTGTATTGTAATTTATGGATTCGTTGATGAATAATTACATTATTTTTAGATAATTCTATGTTTAATGCGGTTTGTCCTTTTTGTTTTCAACGTTATACGCTTGACGATTCTTATATTGGCAAGACGGCGTGTTGCCGGCAGTGTAAGCGTCTTTTTAAGTTGGATGAGGATGATACGGCGACGAATTTGGGACCTCTTATTATTTCTGAAGAGAGCAGCGGCAGTGATTCGGGATTTGAGATCAAACAAGCTGCGCCTCAAGTAATCGCGGTAAGTTCTAATGTTGCGAAACAACAGGTTGCCAACCCGAAAATAGAAAAACGGTTCAATCCTGAATCGGGCATGTGGAATATTGGCGATGTTGTACTTGGCATTTATGAGGTGATACCGATTTCTGCAACCGAACCTTTTTCTGAAGGCGGAGCGGGAATAGTTAACCGAATTTATCATCGCGAATGGGATATGGAACTTGCTGTCAAGAGTCCGAAACCGCATGTGTTTCAAACGGAATCCGGCAAGTTGAATTATGAAAATGAAGCGCAGACGTGGATTGAGTTGGGTTTGCATCCGAATATTGTTACGTGTTATCTTGTGCGTCGGATTTCGGACATACCGCGACTATTTGCGGAGTTTGTGAAAGACGGTAGTTTGAAGCAATGGATTCTTGATGGTCGGCTTTATAGCGACGGTAAATCTGCGGCGTTGTTACGGATTTTGAATATAGCAATTCAATCTGCGTGGGGACTTGAACACGCGCATTCTCAAAAATTATTGCACCTTGATGTTAAGCCGGCGAATATTATGATGTCCGGTCAAATTGCTAAAGTAACAGATTTCGGTTTGGCACAAGGTATGTCTGAAATTACAGTCTCTTCGGTCACAGGTTCTGATTCAAAAAAACAAAACCCGATTGCGGCAGGCGGTTTGACTCCGGGATTTTGTTCGCCGGAACAATACATTTCATTTGCGAAAATCCAAAAACACGACTTAGACAACTTGCCCGAAATTACATTACAATCGGACATCTGGTCGTGGGGTATAAGCGTACTTGCAATGTTTCACGGTCGCGCGCCGTGTAGAAAAGGCGGTCAAACAGCACGCAAAGTATTAGAGATTTTTTTGCGAGAATCATTTGAGTCGGAACGTCCGCTTATGCCGAATCAAGTTGCGGAGTTATTGTTTCATTGTTTTGAGGAGAATCCTGCTAATCGCCCGCGATCAATGGGCGAAGTAGCGGAACGGCTGACGAAAATTTATCATGAGTTATCAGGAGTTGAATTTCCGCGATTAAAACCTGTGAGCGCAACATGGACGCCTGAAACAATCAATAACCGCGCAGCGTCAATGCTCGATTTGGGCAAGCCTTTGGAGGCGAAGCAACTTCTCGATCAAGCAGCCGTTTTGCAACCTTGGCATCCTGAAGTTACGTACAATCAAACTATACTTGCGTGGCGTGCGGCGCAGATTACTGATTTACAAGCAATAGAACGTTTGGAGTCGTTGGTCAAAGCTCGACATCAGGATTCGAATGCGATTTATGCTCTTGCTCTTGCCCAACGCGAGCGCGGCAACTTAAATACGGCAATTGATGAAACAAGTAATGCAATTGAAATAGAAGCCCGTGAAGAATATCGCCGTGCGTTTGTTGCAATGAAAAAGGTTTTAACACGGACGGCAAGATGTGTTGAACGTGTTCAAATTACGTCGGGGTTGGAGAGCAGGATTTGTGTTGACAGCCGTAGTGAATTTATTTTGATCGAGAAATCAACAACAGATTCAAGCAGAGAATCAAACCGGGAAAATAACAGAATTTTTGAAATATTAAAATCTGCAACCGGACAACTCTGGCACAAATTTACGCCGTTAAAAACAGAACAAGATAAAAATCGAATCGCATTGAGTGATGATTTGTTGTGGGAGTTAGTCAAAGATTCTGCGGGTTCGGACGGGCAATTGCGGATAATATTGAAACGGATTGGTGCAAAATCAAGTGAGGCGAAATTTCAATTTATTGAATGGTCGCAAAATTTATCTTTATTGTCATCTGATATTGTTTCGGGCAAGATTTATAGCGGTCGTGTGAAAGACGATCGTGTATTTATTTTTAACAATACAACAGGTGCGGAGGTTGGCAGTTTAATTGGTCACGAAGGTGCGGTTACCGCGTTGACGTTTAGTGAGGACGGCAGGTTTGCGTTTACGGGCGGATCGGATCGGACGTTACGTTTGTGGGAGTTGCCGGTGTTGCGTTGTCTGCGTACTTTTTCTGCAATCGGCGGAGCGGCGGCTGCGGTTTATTTCGACAAAAGCGGCGAATTTGCGTTATCTTTAGTTGCGGGCGGTTTGATTCGGATTTGGGATATTTCTATATTGTGTTCCGGCAATTCGTATCACGCGCCTCTTCTTTTGTCGCATGTAACAAGTTCAGAAGAAGCCGGTCGCCGTCAAACGGAAATGAATAGTTGTTGCAACAAGATCAGAGAGTCAGTTCTTAAAATGGATTATGCGTCGGCGATTTCGTTTGTTTCAATAGCGGAGCGGTTATCGGGTTGGGAGATGATGCGGATGAGATTGGAGGCGGAGGGAATTTGGAATAATATTGCAAGACATACACAACGAAAATTTCTGGCAGGCGCAATTTGTTCGTCGATATTCAAAGGTCATCTTGACACAATTTCAACAGTAGCAATTTCAGAAGACGGCAATATCGCAGCTTCTGCAGGTAGAGACGCACAAATTAGAGTTTGGAATATCTTGGAGCAGAAATGTATTTGTGAATTATCGGGTCATACTGATTGGGTACGTAGTGTTGGTATGACGCGGGACAGTCATTTTTTGGTTTCAGGCAGTTGGGATGGAACGGTACGGGTTTGGAATATCGATTCAGGCAAGTGCGTGAGAATAACAGATGAAAGAATAAAGTCTATTACAAAAATAGCTATCAATCCGCAAGGTCGAATAGTAGCAATTGCAACAGCTCAAGGACGAGTGATTTTTTGGGATGTGTTGACGAGTAGTGTTAAGGGCAGTTTTGTTGCGGGGTCAAGTAGTATTAACTCAGTGAAGTTTAGTTGCAATGGCGAGTATTTGATAATGGGTTGTGAAGATGGTAAAGTTTTATTGTGGAAGGTTGGGAGTGATGTGCCGGAGCGCGAGGTAATTATTCACAAGTCGGCTGTTACGGATGTAGCAATTTCAGCAGATTTAAATCGTGTGATTTCGGCAGACAAAGATGGTAGTGTGATGATTTATAATCTTTTGAATGGAGTTTGTGAGGGAATTGTCAGCGGTCATTTGAGTGAAGTAACCGGATTAGTTTTTTTAGCGGACGGTCGTTTTTTTATTTCGTGTTCACGGGATGCAAAGGTACGGATTGGTTCGGTTAACGGGGACAATTTGGTTTCAAGTGAAATTGAACATTTAGCACCGGTTTTTTCAATGGCGGTTGATGTTTGCGGCAGCCGTTTTGTAACAGGAAGTGATGATGCGGTTGTAAGAGTGTGGAGTTTGTATTGGAACTACGAATTTCCAGGTTGGTCTGAAGTAACGCCTGAAGCGGAGAACATGATAAAGATTTTTTTATCACTCTACAAAAACATCGTAGGCAAAAAACAAGGACAGAACCAATCTCAAATAAATATGACAATTGTAAAACGTGTAATGTTGGAAATGGAATCCCGCGGCTTCGGTTTCATAGACCCAATTAAATTAAAAGAAAAAATTATACAACTATACTTTTAACAACACGTGCCAAAAAAACACACAGGACTGAATCGTTACTAATTTTTTTGGAGATGATTATGAAAAGAAGTTTGTTATTAACGTTTATTTTGTTTTTCTTATTTCCAGTAGCAGCTTCGTTTTCACAAGATGTTCAACAAAAAACCTACACCGAAAACCGCCTTTAACTCCTCCGAGACCACCCCTAGCCCCTCCGAAGGAGGCGAATAAGGAGACGCCTCCTTCGGAGGCGAATATTCCCCTCCTTTGGAGGGGTCAGGGGTGGTCTCGGAGGAGCCAAAGGCGGTTTTCCTACAAGTTACCGAAAAGGTCCAGTGTTTCTTTTCTCCAACCAAAAAATACATCAACGCAACAAAAAACCTACACCGAAAAACCGCCTTTAACTCCTCCGAGACCACCCCTATTCCTCCGAAGGAGGGGAATAAGAAGACCTCTCCGAGTGATGGAAATAAGGAGGCGCCTCCGAGAGAGGGGAATAAGGAGACGCCTCCTTCGGAGGCGAATATTCCCCTCCTTTGGAGGGTCAGGGGTGGTCTCGGAGGAGCCAAAGGCGGTTTTCCTACAAGTTACCGAAAAGGTCCAGTGTTTCTTTTTTCTAACCAAAAAATACATCAACGCAACAAGAAACCTACACCGAAAAACCGCCTTTAACTCCTCCGAGACCACCCCTATTCCTCCGAAGGAGGGGAATAAGAAGACCTCTCCGAGTGATGGA
>JAITDV010000278.1 GCA_031282385.1 Planctomycetaceae bacterium
CCAGATACTCCAAAAATATAATACATCTACTCGATACAAATGGATTAATAATCAATGCGCCGATATTTGAAACACTTGGTTGTAATGTTGAACCGTGTTACACTCGTTGTGAAATATCATTTCCAATACTTACTATAGATATACATGTAGGCTCGCGTCAATTTTGTTACGCAGATTGTAATGTAAAAATGCTTTTGTTCAAAAATTGGTATAATAACAATCGCGTTTTAGATTGGATAAATGATTTGCCCGACTGTCCATGTAACCTGATTAAAATAGGTGCCGATTGGTTCACGCCTAATTCTGATCCTGACTCAAGGTGGGACAAACCTCACAGTCCTCAATGCGGTTACCATGAAGGTACAACTTATTGTATCCGTTCTTCGCCCAAAACAACGTTGCTTGGATTAGGTGTTTTGGATATTACAAAGTCAGCAAATCAATGTTGTTATTTTAACGATGGTAAACTTATTACAGAAGGTTCTGGAATGGGTTCAGCAGACTATTGGCGCTGTCCGACGACATCTTTCCCAGGTCATTTGTGGTCTGATATGATACCGGCAAACCGCGCGTTTGATTTGGATGGTAACGTGTGCGGAACATGTTCTGAAGCATACTTGAAAGTACGACCACAAAAAGGTTCAGAAAAATGTAATAAAAACCCTACGCCAATCCCTTAATTACTAATTTTCATTATGACATTTATTACATATATTATAAGGAGTATATTTTATGAATAGCGTTTTGACATTGGGCAGATTATTTGCCATTTTTTTAATTAGCGTTTTGTTAAATAACAATATTGGTATGTTTGCGGCAGAAGAGAATATTTCCAGCCGGACTGTAATGACTGCCAATAAAATAGAAGCCGAAATTGCGCCGTTTGTTGATGAATATACGGTATTAGTTTGTTATGTTGGCTGCGTTGCGATAAACAAATTACATAAGTTGTCGGCTATTTGTACTAACACAACTAAAGCTAGCGATGATTTAGTTGGTTTACGGATAAAAAATGTACTTAAACAATTGACTGATTATTGGCGAGTTATAGAAACAAAACAACAGAAAGGTTACTTTTCGCAACTACTAGAATCTAACATCGATCATTTCTATATTGTGTTCAATTTAAAATATTTACATCTTGGGGCATTTTATGTTGCGCATTCTGTTGGCGATGATGTGAAAAAAAATTAGAGTTATTAAGGAATTTTTTGGTGTTCAGAATAAAAAAGACGACTCGATGTGGACGCTTATGAAAGATAATTATATGATTGTCGGCGGTAGAGACATTGTACTTAGATATGTTACAGGTTGGTTTCGAAATCAGGAAGGATTAGGTTCAATTTACTCGTATGTTTCACTTCTGACAGATGATTATCGTTACGTTTTGGGTGATCAGACGTCCAACGTTGAATATAGAAATAATTTATTTAAAAATTATACGAGCAAAAATATTCCAGCATTAAAAAGCGATCTCAAAGAACTAGAGGACAGTAACGCAATTAAATTAATTATATTTAATACGCATACGTCTGCTGCAAATGAATTTTTGTGGTGCAAAAATATGAAATCGCCTTTAAATCAGATTCAACTTGATTTTATATGTACGAGCCGACTATATATTGTTTTGGGAGTTGATACGGATTTACCGTGCGTAAAAATTTGCGTACAGACAGATTCAGCTAAAAAAGCGGAAAGTTTCAAGCATTATCTAAAGGCAACTTCTAAAAACCTATTTTTGAAAGAATTATCAAAATTTTCAGGATTGGCAAGTTTAGACAATAAATTTATTTTATCCACAAATCGATACGAATTTGCATAAATAAATTATTTAATTTGTGATCTTTCGTGAAAATTCGTGGACAAAATGAGTTTTAGAAGTTCCATTTTGTGTATTTCCGAACGTTTTTAAACTGTTCACACGTTAAATTTCCTTCACCGCCGCCTGTAGAGAACTCATCTACACAGTGTATTAATTTCAACAATTTAAGAAAATACCGATTAAAAAATTTCCACTGAAATATTACGAATTTTTGTTATATTTCAAGAAAAAGCCCGCGGGGGGAATTGAACCCTCAACCTCAGCATTACGAATGCTGCGCTCTGCCAGTTGAGCTACGCGGGCAAAAATTGAATTTACGGATGCGGCAAATTTATGTTCGGAGTTTTTCTTTATTTTGTCAAAATTCAAATATGGGAAATTCGAAAAACTCTTTTTATACACGAATTTCAAGAATGATCGTGAATTAAATAATTTGTGCAAATTTGTATTAATTTGTGGATAAAATAACTTTATTGTCCAAACTTATCAATCTTGAAAATTTTGATAATTCCATCAAAAAATAAAAATAGGTTCTTAGAAGTTGCAATATGATTTTTCCAATGATAAAAATCAACGGTCGCGGAAAGTTATTCTTCCGCGAGTCATGTCGTAAGGGCTTACCTCAACAGTAACCCGATCACCCGGAACAACACGTATTTTGAACTTGCGCATTTTTCCGGCAAGGCGGCACAGAACAATATGTTCCATGTTATCCAGCTTGACTCTAAATGCTCCACGTACTTCTTCTATCACGACGCCGGACAATTCAATTGCTTCTTCCTTAACTTTCTGTTCACTATCCACCATATAAAACCTCCCCAACAAAAACGAACTTACAAACTAACAACAAACCTCAAACACCCACACAAAAAGGAATGTCATTGTATCATCACGCAACAATTTTCCAAGCCCCCCTACATTTTGGTTGCTGTATGATGCGGTTGAGCAGCTATACCGTTTGTCCTATAAATTGTGTGACTCAAAAGCATAAAAGACTGCTTTCAAATAGGTGAGCAGGCGAAGGTAAAGGAAATTTAAAGTGTGAACAGTTTAAAATGATGCCCAACAAATTTGACATAAAATAAATTGCGCAACTTTTAGATAAACAGACCAAAAAATCACTTGTACAATTCTTAAATCGGGATAAGATATTGTATTGATTCATTTGACAATCCTTACCTTAAAAAAAAGTTAATGGTGTTGGAAAAACAACTACAAATATTATAATAAAATTAAACAACTTCTTATTAAGTATTCTACAGAGTATTTTGGGGAAAGTACAGTAATAATGAAACGAATTTTTATTTTATTTTTGTCAATGTTCTTTTGTGCGAATTTATCCGTTATTTTTGCGCAACAAAAAATCGGACAACTACATCAAGATAAAGATCAACCCCAAAATAAGATTCAATTTACCACACTGGGTGAGCTTTTTTAAAAGAGAACAATATGTTTTTTGATGAAAAAGAAGTACGTGCTGATGTAGTTTTGTGCTCAAAATATCATACCGGAAAGAAAATCGAATTTGAAAAAGATAGTTTTATTTTTGAGTATATTTCAGTCTTACTAACACGAGTACTACTTCCGCAAAATATTCCTCACAGATCATTTTTTGAACAAAATGCACTGTTTTATACAATACCTCCCAATTTCAAATCGACTAATGAATTTTCAATGATCAGCTTTTGCAGGGATGTGATGTTGTGTTTATACCCTATAATGTTGACGATATTTCTGTTTTGGTTGTCATAACTAATCATATTTTTTTGGGGCTACGTATGTTTATTTTCAGTTGCCTGATAAACAACATAATCAGAAAAGTGCAATGGAATTCTTGAAAAAACAAATGACTCCAGAAGAATTCAAAACAATAGTCGTAAGTAACAAAAATAAAAAAAGAGATTTTGGTGATCATGTAATACAGTTTTTTTGTGGTGATAATTCATTTTGTTCGTCCGTTGTATTTTAATACGCAGTTTCTTTCATCTGGTGATTTGTTTAACACATGGTTTGATTCTATCAAACGATTAGATATTGAAATACGCCGACGAAATAAAATATATGACCTTCATGATCGATATAAACAAATTCGTCAAACTCTATGTGTTGAATTTATTAAGACAGCTGAGGAGCGTAGTAAGTTGTTAGCTCTTATTTTGTCGGAAGAGGGTAAAACAGATTTTGTTGAAGAATATGAATATCTTTAAGATTTACTTCGTGCGATGCCTTATGATGCTCTGTACAAATATTACTTGGATAGTAGCCATATTATACGGCAACGAATAGCTACGGCTTGGGATGATGAGCTGACTTCGCCGTTGGAAAATAAGGAATTGCGTAATCTTTTGTTATCATCGGATAAAGAACTAAAAAATAAAGCTCGTAATCTGATTGGAAGGACTAATGCCAGAAGCCTTGC
>JAITDV010000341.1 GCA_031282385.1 Planctomycetaceae bacterium
AAAAATAAAAAACCGAAATTTAACGTGTGAACTGTTTAAATACCCTTGCTTTCGCCTGCTTACCTATCGGAAAGCTGTTTTTTACGATCCTTAATTACGCGATTTATATAGTACGAGCAGTATAGAAATTCGGCGCAAAATGTTAATATGAAATTTTGTTGGGATATAACGGTTGAATTGGTTAGTTGCAAGTTTGCGTGGTGTTTTGAAATTTCGAGTTTAAATTATTTAAAATTTTATCAACCAATCAGTGGTTTGGTTTGAATAATAAATTTCCTATTAACTGATAATAAAAACAAAAAAATTTATTACCTGAACCAAAAAATTGAGTAGTTACAATTACTTAAAAAATGATATTTGAATTTACAGAAACGAATTTCGATTCAGAAGTTATGCAAGCGAAAGTTCCTGTGCTTGTAGATTTTTCTTCTAAAACTTGTGGACCTTGTCGTGCATTGATACCGATGTTGGAGCAACTATCAGACGAATACAATGAAGACATTAAAATCGGTAAAGTCGATGTTTCTTTATTTCCTTTACTTGGGGCAAAATTCGGTGTTGAGATGTTGCCGACATTGCTTTTTTTCAATCAGGGTAATGTTGTTGATCGTATGATTGGTATTCAGTCAAAAAGTAAAATTCAAAACGCCCTTGACGCAATTGAATAAAATTTTTCCAGTCAAATTTAAAATTCTATTTTACAGATAAAATTTATGAGAACAGTAAGTACAGTCAATGCCCCCGCCGCTATCGGTCCTTATTCGCAAGGAATCATTATCGGCAATATACTTTTTACTGCCGGTCAAATTCCGCTTGATCCTAAAACGATGAAATTAGTTGACGGTTCAATTGAGGAACAAACAACGCAAGTGCTAAAAAATCTCGACGCGATTCTCAAAGAAGCCGGTACATCATGGCAACAGGTTGTTAAAACAACGGTTTTTCTAACTGATCTTGCGGATTTTGCACAAATGAATAAAACTTACAACGACTATTTGAACGGGGCAAAACCGGCGCGAAGTACCGTACAAGTTGCAGCGCTTCCGCTTGGCGCCAAAGTTGAGATTGAATTGGTTGCCGAAATCACAAAATAATTTTATCCGGCATCCCAATATACTGTTCGTACTATAAATTGCGCGACTCAAAAGTGCAAAAGCTTGCTTTCTGATAGATAAACAGGCGAAGATAAAAGAAAAATTAAAGTGTGAACAGTTTAAAATTTTTACACAGATTTATACAATGGCAAATAACCCTAAAACTAACTGCTCGAATGTTTTTGACATCGGGCAAATTGAAAAACTTGTTGACTTGATGAAGTCAAATGAGCTTTCCGAAATTGTATTGCAACAAGGTGAAGTTTGTATTCAACTCAGGCGAAATTCAACTCAACAAATAAATATTCCGCAAGTTGTTCATCAACCTGTAATGTCTGCAGTTGCGGTGAAGCAAGAGCCAGCCGAATCAAAAGAAAAAGAAATCGCAGACGTCAAATCACATTTCGTAACAAGCCCGATGGTCGGCACTTTCTACGCATCATCAGCTCCTGATTCGCCGCCTTTGGTTAAGGTTGGCGACGTTGTTACGCCGGAAAAAACAGTTTGCCTAATTGAAGCAATGAAAGTTTACAACGAAATTCAAGCAGAATGTTCCGGAAAAATTGTTGCTATACTTGTCCAAAATGGCGAAGCTGTTGAATACGGTAAACCATTGTTTCGAATTGCTATAGACTAACAAAAACAACAAAACACACTTTAGAATTCGGTATATGCTGATCGTATTATAAATTGTGTGATTTAAATTGCGCGATTCAAGAGTGTAAAAGTCTGCTTTCTGATAAACAAGCAGATATATTGTGGAAGTAATAGCAAATAGTTATTTAGTTTTTTGGAATTGTTATGAAAAGTTTATTTAATTTTTTTGTTTCAATTATTTGTGTAGTTTTATATGCGGTATTTGTAACTATTATTTTTGCGCAGATTCCTTATATTCCTAATACAACATTGCCATTGTCTAAACCGCCGAATCCGCAACCTACATCTGAAAAATCTTCATCCAATCCATATTCTATTTTAATGCCGAAATTCAACACACCGGCAACACCTCCCGCTAATCCGTCCAAAACAACCTCCGCCACAACACCAAAATCTCCATCGACAAAATCAAAATCACGTATTACAGGTACTGATAACATGGAATCGATTGCGCCTTATGACAGCGGGCGGAATATCATTTTGGATTTGGAAGACAATTCAGTTGAAAGTGAAGGACGAAAAACGCGAAAACAGATTGTTCACGAAAGAGCAAAAAAAGCAATCGAATCTAAAATGTCCGAAGATGCAGCTCTCTCCAAAGCCAGAAGTATTATTGGAGAATATGATCCTGATCGCCAAAGTTACGAATCCGATTTGGCAAAATTAATGGAAATTGATATTGCGTCATTGGGACGAAATAATTACACGCATCAAGCAAACGGCTTGTCAATAAATTCCGTTACAAAAAATCCGAATACATCTGACAATCCGAATACGCCAACACGTGAATCAAAAACAGAATCAGAATCAGAATCAGAATCTGTTACGAATAATACTTCAGTAACATCTGATCTTTTAGTTACGCAATGGGAACGAAAACTTGCGGAGTTAATGAGAAGTAATGAATCCGGCGATAAATCCGATGAAATTGCCGCTATAACATTACGAATCGAACGGCGAAAACAATTTCTTGCCCGACAAGCTGAAATGTTGATAGGAGCGGATGTTTTTAAGATTGATTCGTCAGTACAGTTGTCGCAAAATTATCTTGATGATGGTTGGTGTAATTTATTTGATGGTAAAACTCTTTTTGGTTGGCGGGTTCAAGACAACGGATTTTATGGCGGTGGACATTTCTCGGTTGTCAATGGTGAGATTCATAGTGATCCCAAATATCCGGGTTTGTTGTACACGACAAATCAATTCGGAGATTCAACAATATCATTGGAATTTTGTGCAGACGAGAACACCGAATTATTTTTACTTTACAGAACATCGCCGAATCCGCGTGATTTGCATACGTCATGTTATACGATTGTTTTGAATTCTTCTGATCGAAAACGTTCACGCGGAACAATTCTTGGACGTATAAAACTTGACAATGAACAATCATATCTGATGAATAGTAAAAATAATCAAAATAACTCCAACGAACCTGAATATGAGCAAAATGAAGTTTGGCATCGTGTAATAATTGGTTGTGAGGGCGGTGCGCTTTCGTGTACGATTGATCGGCAGTTACCGACAACGTTAGTAGATTCATCGCCAATTGGACGTGGTTATATTGGTTTGCTTGTTACTCGCGGCAAGACACGGTTTCGCAATATTATGTGGCGTCCTAGAACATCGGTTTTGTTATTTGACGGTATTGATTTTGACGCATCGTGGCGTTACAAACGCGAAACGGTAACTGTTACCACAAATAGAATGACGTTGCAACTTCGAGGCGGTCCAGGAGTAATAGAGTCGTTGGAATCGTTTTCGGACTTCATGTTACAATTTGAGTATAGAATTGCCAACATTTCGGGCAAGGCAGGATTATTTTTCAGAGCAAACCCGCGAGTAGAAAAATCAGGATATGAAATATCGTTACAAAATTTCCCGACTCGCAAAGACCGTGATGATTTTTTTGCAATTGACGCAGGTTCATTTGTAGGCAGAAAGAGCGGACGTTATGTCGGTGCAGAAGATATGCAATGGAATTATTTCACGTTGACGGCTGTTGACCGGCAATTTCAAACGTGGATAAACGGTATTCTGGTTTGTGAAATGACTGATAAAAGTAAGAATCCAAAAATGATCACGGTTGTCAATACAAAAGAGACTGTGGATGGTAAAGAAATTTTGGATTACATGTTGCCGCAAAAAGATGAATTTCACAAAAACGGAACTATACAATTTTATGCTCCGACTGACTCTTCAAATATTGACATACGAAACATCAGAATAACAAAAATCGCAGAACGTTCGCCCAAAAAACAAACTATCGAAAACGACAAAAAAACTACTTTGAAAGCTAAGTTAAAAGAAGAAAAACGTATCGAAAATGAACGTAAATTAGACCAAAAAATGAGAGATAATAATTAAAAAAACATTGTAACTATTCAGTCGTGTTTTTTTAATCGGTGACTATTCAGTTCTGCAAGCCCAATAAATCAACGCGGAACAATATAATTTTCCGAACGGCTTTAATATTCCAACCCTTATTTGTCAAATTACCCTTAGTAGCTAAAATTTCCCCATCCCCCCAACGCCCCCTTTGTCCTTATGTTTTTTTGTTATTTCATCACCGAAAGAATAAGGGAATAAGATCGTATTTTTGGGGCGTTGTTTGCTACTAAGGGAGATTGGATAAACAAGGGTTGTTTACTTTAGAACGCTGCGTTTTTTGTTTGCTTCGTTCCTAATCTCTCTTTCCTAAACAATTGAATCCTGCTAATGAATAGTTACGAAATAGATTTATTTATTAATTAACTCAAAACACTAAATCCACTGAAATATTACGAAATATTTAATTGGGGGTAATATTTTTAACGAGATTGGTTACAATCCTACATCGTGTTCTTTGACGCTGTCTGAAGTTGCGGGAATTAGAATTTTCCTAACGAGAAATCGTGATTAGTTGATTTGCCAAAAAATTTATAGTGTAATATTTTTTGCAACGTTTATTTTACCTGCTAACAAAAAATGGTGTATCGAGTTGTCTCTGAAAAAGTCTTTTTGTTGTTTTAATGGTATCCAACTTGTTTGCGGCGAGTTCGTTTGAGCATCTGAATGGGTACTCCTTGTCAATTAATTTTGATAATAGACCTTTTCGTTAACCTG
>JAITDV010000374.1 GCA_031282385.1 Planctomycetaceae bacterium
TCTAACCTAAAAATACATCAACGCAACAAAAAAACTACAACGAAAAACCGCCTTTAACTCCTCCGAGACCACCCCTAACCCCTCCGAAGGAGGGGAATAAGAAGATGCCTCCGAAGGAGACGAATAAGAAGACGCCTCCGAGGTAGGCGAATAATTCCCCTCCTTCGGAGGGGTCAGGGGTGGTCTCCTACAGGTTAGCAAAAGGTCTAATAATTTGACGGATGCGGAAGTATTAGAGTTTTTTGATTCTTTATCAGTTAAAATTTACCTCCTTCTAAATATTGGAATTAAAAATGAGCAATCGTAACAATGCAGCAACTTGTTATTTTCTTGATGTTGGTCAAGGAACGTCGCAGGTCATTATTTTAAACGGGCATCATGCAATTATTATTGACACAGGACAAAGATGTAAAGAGACCAATCCTTTGCTTGCGTTGTTAAAAAACTTCACTATACAGACAATAGAAGTGCTTATCTTGTCGCATAATGATAGTGATCATATTGGCGATATAGAAAATATTCTTGCTCCACATCAGGAACAAATTCGTCGAGTTTTTATTTATTTATCAACCCAAAACGCTAATCCCACCGCAATATTACTTTAATTCGTGAAAATTAGTGGAGATTCGTGTACAAAATGAGTTTTTAGAAGTTACCTTAATTGTATTATTGTTGTTTGAATGTATTGAGGAGATGCTGAGTGTGTATTAAATACGTATTTTTTTAGTTTGTTTGTTGGCAATTGCGACAAGTTTTCCCCTTTGTTGTGTAAAAACGCGGCAGCCCGAACTGACTCTTATGAAAAAAAAGATGTTGCCGAATATCCCATATATTCAAGTGTTACGGGGCAAAAAAAATCAAAATTGCGGAGGAGTTGTTGTTACACTGTTTGACAATAGCGTTGTAGTGAATAAAATCTTGGTTCGCGTTTTTTGATTGAGTAACGGAATGGTTGCGGAGATTTTTTTAATCCGAAGTATTAATTTTTTGCATTCCGGTTATTGTTAAACAGTCACATTTGAACTCTGTTGCTTCTACATCAAGTCAGTAAATTCCAAAGTGCGATCAATACAACGCGTTTTGTTTTTTTTATTTATATTTTTCGTCATTTTACATCGAACGCACTTTAGAATTTCGTCAACATAAACCGAATCTTTACGTGCTGACGTAATTTTTTTGGGTGTGAACGGTTCATAATTTTTGCTCTATACTGCCCGCTTGTACAATAAAATTGCGTGACTCAAGAGCATAAAAGCCTACTTTACGATGGGCAAGCAGACGGCGGTGAATGAAAATTGAAGTGTGAACAGTTTAATAATATTTTGAGGGACAGGTGATTACACAAGGTAAAGTTGTAGAAAAACAAATATTCGACGCGATAGCTTCAGTTCTTGGCAAGCAACGTTTCGATCTTTGGGTCGGTCAAAAGACCGGTGTTCGTGTGGAAAACGATAAGGTGATATTTAGTGTTCAAAAACATGTTATTGATTGGGTACGTTCAAGTTTACGAGTTGAGCTTGAGGGTGCTTGCGCGGCGGTTTTGAACAAGAAGCCGACAATTGAATTTGTTGTTTCTGAAGAGTTGCCGGACAACTTCGTAAGTTGCGGGCAAAACAATTTTGTAAACAACATCAACAAAAACGTATGCTCCGGTACGAATCAAATTACACGTGAAATTTATTTTGAATCTGGAGGAACTGTTATTCCGTCGGAGCCTCATTTGCCCGTTTCAGCACATAAAATATCAATACATACAGAATCCGGCAACAGTAATATTGCCCAATCGCAAATTACGACTTCTTCAACTACAATTATTGCAAATACACAAAATCTTAACAGCATTAATACCAACGATAAAATTTCTACAACCGGATTGACTTCGTCCCGCAGCGGCACTCAATCGCGTTATGTAACTTCCTCAACCGGTTCGCCAATATCAAATATTCCGCGTTCAAAATGCCGTCAATTTGCGTCGCTTGATACGTTTGTTGAAGGTTTATCTAATCGTTTGGCGTTGCGCGGTATTGAATTTGCGTTGGATCGTTCTTGTCTTATAAATCCGATCTATATTTATGGACCGAATGGTGTCGGCAAGACGCATTTATTGGAGGGCGTCTGGTCGAAAATCCGGTCAAGGGCAGAGAACAAATCGCCTCTTTATATGACTGCGGAACAATTCGTGGCTGCATTTTTAGACAGTATTCAATCTGGTTCGTCCCGAAACGGCACACAAAATTTTCGTGAACGTTTCAAAGGAATATCTCATTTTTTGCTTGATGACATTCAATCTTTCTGCCGCAAAGAAGCAACTCAAACGGAATTTTTATATGTAATGGATTTATTGAAACCGCAAAATATTCAAATAGTTCTTACTGGAGATCGGTCGTTGTCTGAGCTTGGTTTGCGTAATGAAATTATTTCGCGGTTGGAGTCCGGTATGAGTTGTGGGATTGAGTTACCGGAACGGGATTTGTTATTAAAGGTTCTTTTGGCAATGGTCAAACGGCGCGGAATGAAACTTGGCGAAGATGTTTGCAGGTTTATTTGTTCGCGAGTTGGAATGAATGTTCGCAGGATTTCGGGGGCGTTGAATAGATTATTTGTTTTTAGCGCAGACGGCGAGGATATAACTGTTGAAAAAGCTGAAGAAATACTTCGTGATATGTTTCTCGGCGTTCAACGCGATGTACGTTTGAGTGATATTGGCAAGATAGTAAGTGAAGAATTCGGTTTGATAGAAGGCGTATTGCAATCGCGAGACAGATCACGGCAAGTAAACGTACCAAGAATGTTGGCAATGTGGCTTGCGAGAAAATATACACGTTTTGCTCTTTCTGAAATTGGTCGTTATTTTGGAGACCGTTCTCATAGTACGGTAATAACAGCGCAAAAAAAAGTTGACCAATGGCTAAGCCAAAAAAATTTACCAAATTCCATTGATCAAAATAACAACAACATTATACAAACCATTCAAGACTTAGAACGAAAATTGAGCGGAATATGATAGACCTTTTCTCTAACCTAAAAATACATCAACGCAACAAAAAACCTAC
>JAITDV010000481.1 GCA_031282385.1 Planctomycetaceae bacterium
AAACGGCTTCTTCAAAAAATGAAAAATACTTTATTAATTAATATTTAATGTACGGGGGGATTAGGAGATCGTAGTTGGGTTGGGGGTTGGGCGGAGGGGCTGGTGGGGGAAAGGATTAAGTTATTTATTCAAAGGAGAAACGTAACAGACGCAATATTGTAATCACGAATTCAATTATTACAATCCTTGCGGGCAAAATCATAAAAGTAGCCGAAAAGAAGGTGAATTGTAACTATTTAAATTGTTCACACTTGAATTTTCGTTTACCGCCGCCTGCTTACCTATCGGAAAGCAGGCTTTTACGCTATTGAATCCTGCGATTTATAGCAGTACAGAACAGATTGACATTTGGTAGAGTGAATTTTTAGGCGGAAATTGGCAACCGGATTCACAGGCAAATTAACTGAATCTGAAATTCATTTGCCCGAATCTCCGCTCTCTTTGCCCTAACAACTAACCTATCAAAAAAATCCTTAACCTTTCTCCCATAGAGTGTAGTTGTGCAGGTTGTAGGGAAAAGTTTGTTGGTTGTTTTTAATTTGGCGTGGCGGATGGGTGTTGGCTCTTGCAATTGTTGTAAAATACTCTATTATATTCGGACTTGTTTTTAATTTGAGACAAACAGATCGGCAGTAAAATAGGTGCAAGTTGATAGAATTTGCCCGCTTACCCGAAAATTTGTCCGCTTGATCGCGAAGATCAATTTTTAATTATTACAAGCTTACTCACAAATTTCAAGAGATCGCAGCTCAATATACTGTTTGCACTACAAAAGCCTGATTTTCAGTTCCAGTAGGTAAGCAGGTAAAGATAAATAAAATTTAAAGTGCGAACTGTTAAAATTTCCCTTAACATTAACTTTAACCCGAAAATTTAAATCACCCCAAAACTAAATTACTCACAAACATGAAGCTTTTAAAAGGAATTCAGACAAAATTACTGTTGCTCGTAATCGTAATGACTACTCTACTTGTTGGGACAACTTTTGTCATCAGCATCTGGGAGTTCAAAGATTTCGTACAAGATTCGGTTGAGAAAGAAATGGCTACGGTCAGACGCGATTTAAAAAACGAAATCGAAATGTTGCGTAATCTGGCATTGGAACAAACTAAAGCCATCTCTTATATGGAAGCTATGAGAGCCGCCGTAAAAAGCAAAGACCGAGAAAAAATCTTCAAAATCTTTGACGACTATCAAACCTCGCTAAAATGTGAATTTTTCACTATCATTGACCCCGCAGGCTTGGTCGTAGTACGAACCGCAAACCGAAAAAAGTTTGGCGATAAACTCGACCAAACTGAAAGCATCCGCGTCGCACTCGAAGAAAAAAAAGCCGGCGTATATTTTGAAAGCACACCAACTATCCCGTTGTCAATACGCGGTTCCGCACCAATATTCGACCTTGACGGAACATTTCTCGGCGTAATTTCCAGTGGTTTCAGACTTGACACCGACAATTGGATAAAAAAAATCAAAGATACCTTCGGCGTCGAAAGCACAACCATAGTCGGAAAAAAACGACACATTACCTCAATGCTGTTGCCCGACGGTCAATCCGCGGCAGGCACCGATCTGGATGACCCAAAAATCATCAAAACCCTTTTTGAAGACAAAAAAGAATACAACGGCGAAGCTGTAGTGTTGTCGTGCAAAATGAAAGTTTGCTATCTGCCGGTTATGACAGACAACGAAAACGTACTTGGCGCAATTTTTGTCGGTTTGCCAATAGAACGCCACGAACGCATTATCCAAAGAAATATTACAAATAATCTTATAATTGTAACTGTCGGTTTAGGCGTGTTTGTTTTGCTTCTTGTAATTCTGTTGCGGCGTATTGTTGGACCAATTCGCAGAATGACAATTGCTGCAAATGAATTAGCCGGCGGAGGTTTAGATATAGAGTTAGATGTCAGCACAGGTGACGAATTAGAAGTATTGTCCCGCGTATTCCAAGAAGTCGCGTCCTCACTCAAAGAAAAAACAGATGTTGCCCTCACAATCTCAAAAGGTGACCTACGCGTATGGGTGCCGCTCAAATCCGAACGTGATACACTAGGAAAAGCGTTGATTGAAATGCGCTACGGCTTCTACGACTCTATCAAAGACTTGAAAACACTCGCCAACGCAGTCGCCAACGAAGGTAACAACTTGACAATAACAAACGGAAGACTAGTTACAAATATCAACGATAGCGCTTCACAATTACAAGATGTTGCCACATCAATTGACAGGTTGAACACGCAGACAAAGGAAAACGCTGGAAAAGCCCGTGAAGCAGAATCGCTTGCCGTCAAAGCTCACAGCGATACAACCGAAGGTCAACAACGTATGAACAGAATGGTCGATTCAATGAACGCAATCACAAAAAGCTCAGAAGAAATCAAAAAAATCATCCGCGTCATTGATGACATCGCTTTTCAGACTAACTTGCTTGCCCTCAACGCGGCAGTAGAAGCTGCAAGAGCCGGTCAACACGGTAAAGGTTTCGCGGTAGTTGCGGAAGAAGTCCGCAGTCTTGCGGCAAGAAGCGCAAAAGCCGCCAAAGAAACCGCAGGATTGATTGAAGAATCTATCCATCAGGTGGAGTTGGGCAGTCATGTTGCGGATGAGACTTCGGAATCACTTAACTCAATCGCCGACCAAGTTTCTCAAGTCAACGAAATCATTGCCAAAATCAGTCAAGAAACCGAAGCACAAACATTGAGTCTGAACGAAATCAATACATCTGTTGCCCGTTTGAGCAGCACCGCCATCGAAAATAAAGTAACCGTAAGCGAATCCGCCGACGCTGTTACCACTGTATCAAACACCGCACAACAGTTAGACGGCATCACAAACCACTTCAAAGTAAACGAAGGCGGAAAAGTCTCTGTCCCACAAGGAAAAGACTTAGGTTACATGCCGCAAAATAGACCTCAAGAAAACTAATCAAGCAACACCGTAAATGTTCGTACTATAAATTGCGAGACTCAAGAGAAATGCCTGCTTGCCGGTAGGTAAGCAGGTAACCGTAAAGGAAATTAAAGTGTGAACAGTGTAAAAAACGCAACCGCCGGTTTTTTGTTCACAACAACAAAATTTCTTGAACAGAAAAATTTGAACAAAAATCGGAGTTCCCAAAAATGAACCGGCGTGATCTGCTATTGTCAATTCTTTTCGGCGTATCATCTCCGGCTTGTTTGTTATTGGCTTATTGTTCGGAGTTGCCCGGCGAACTTGCCGGTGCAGATAATTTATTCAAAAAAGGCGACTACACAAATTCACGCGTCTTGTACAAAAAACTCCGCCAACTCGCCGCCAACAAAAATCACCCCGACGAATGGAAATATTGTACATTGCAAATAATTCGTTGTTCGCGCCGGCTTCGGGATTTGTTGGTTGCGGTTGAGGAATATTTCCAGTATTGCCGTGTGGATTCCGCCGCACCGCTAGAAACAATTCCCATAATCTGGTCAACTTCAACATCCCTCATCAAAGGCTCAAAACCAAATTCGCAAACGGCATTGAATATGTTGCGCCAACTCACAACATCCGAATCAAATCCCGCAGCAGAGTTGCTTGCCGCATCGGTACTGGCGGCAGACCGTGAGTTGTCTTTGCGAAACATCGGCTTGCATCACTTGCGCAAACTTGCAAACAAACCGGAATCCGAACCAAATAACACAAATAACAACTCGCCCCAAAATACAACAATCCAAAACAAATCAAAAATCACCCTTGAAAAAAACGTCATGCTGCTTGCCGGAGTTTTGTTATGGAAAGAACAGATTCCAATTTTGCGCAACGAAAAAGAACTCACGCCGATGAAACAACAATTAAAACAATTACCGGAAACATTGCGCGCAGGTTCGTTATTCTTATACGGCAAAGCGTCGGCACAAGTCGGATTGTTGGAAGAAGCAATTCTGCTATTGATGAAAATCCCAATACAATACGCTGAAGATTCAGTACTTGTAATAGACGCTTTGAACGAATCCGCAAAAATCTTGGACAAACTTAATCGAAAAAACCAAGCCGAACAATTAAGAAACGAAGCAAAAGAATTAGAAAGAAACTCCGAACCTTAAATAGACCTTTTCTCTAACCTAAAAATACATCAACGCAACAAAAAATCTACAACGAAAAACCGCCTTTAACTCCTACGAGACCACCCCTAACCCCTCCGAAGGAGGGGAATAAGAATACGCCTCCGAGGGAGGCGAATAATTCCCCTCCTTCGGAGGGGTCAGGGGTGGTCTCCTACAGGTTAGCGAAAAGGTCTATTATCAAAATTAATTGACAAGGAGTCCCCATTCAGATGCTCAAACGAACTCGCCGCAAACAA
>JAITDV010000516.1 GCA_031282385.1 Planctomycetaceae bacterium
AACCACTTTCTTGAGGTCATGAGGACGCTCGTGATTCCAAAACAAAAAAGACCACCAGAACCAAGAGTCATCAAAAAAAGAAAAAACAAATTTCCACTCATGAAAGAACCAAGAAATAATCTGAAAAATGAATTAAAAAATGAAAAGAAAATTGCGACTTAAATTATGGTAAAAACTATAAATACGAAAATTATAGCAGCATTACCCCTGACCCCTCCGAAGGAGGGGAATATTCGCCTCACTCGGATGCGTCTTCTTATTCCACTCCTTCGGAGGGGTTAGGGATGGTCTCGGAGGAGTTAAAGGCGGTTTTTCGTTGTAGGTTTTTTGTTGCGTTGATGTATTTTTAGGTTAGAGAAAAGGTCTATACTTTACAGAATTATCAAAATTTTCAGGATTGGCAAGTTTAGACAAAAAAGTAAGTTTTTAGAAGTTCCCTAAAGATAGTCTTGGAATAGTTCTTTATTTGGTCTTGGTATTACTAATTCAGAGACTAGTAAACCGCGTTGTCTTACAGCTTCAGCGGCTATAGCTACAGAAGTTTCGACATCCGAAATACTGCCCGTCATTAAAAGTAATCCCTTGCCGCCAAGCGCCATTGCAATATGCAACCTAAACAAAGTAACCTTTGCCGCCTTGCCCGCGTAATCCGCCGCGACAAGAACACTAACACCGCTAAACGTTTCAATTAAACCAAGAGAATCAATCTTGTCCTCGTCTAAAACTACCGATTGCCCTAACGCCGGAAAAATACCATCATAGGCATTGGCAACCGCAATCCTGTCAATTACCGCATCACCACCAACACGATCCGCACACGCCACCGCAGATTCAACATCACTAACCCCGCCGCTGAAAATCATAAAAAACTTGCCGCTGCAAATTGTACGCGCAACCAAAATCTCAACCGACGCTTCCTTGAGTATAGAATCCTGTACCTTGTAACCCATTCCAATACTCGATAACTCAACCGCACCAATAGATTTGCCCATGTTTATATTCCTCCGCAAAAATAAAATTTTATTTGGAAATATCTAAATTTATTTTTTTCGATTCCTGTTAATTTACGCCCAACTGAAGTCAAAAATAAAAGGTCTTATGAACAGTGAGAAATTTTCATCCGAAACCGAGTTGTGCCAGATTGCCGGAGTTTATATTATTTTTTTGTGATGTTAATTTCAACACGTTGTCCATTATATCTTGCGACTTGGAGATGAGAGCAACTAATTGATCTCTGTTAATTTCCCAGTCATCGGATTGTACTTTTTTTGTAATAGCTTCATCGAGCAACGCTAATTTTTTCATCAATTCATCTACCGATTCTTTCAGAGTCTTGTACGGCAAATCGGTAATTTGCATTGCGTGTACAATTTCACTGAACCTGCCGGTTTTAACTGCCCATTGATTGCGCAACCACAGTAAAAGCGGAGTACGGTTAATATACCCAACCGGCACATCATCATCAATCAAAAGAATCTGTTTTGCAGAAACACGACACAGAAAATTGAATATAACTTGTAACGGCGTGTCAACCGGATAACTAACAATATTACGCGAAACAAGATCGCCAACCGGTTCCTTCCAACGCGCTAAATTACCGATCAACGGAATAAACGTCATCTCCGAAACCATACCTATCAACTTCCCAAAATTATTCACTACCGGTAACGCATCAATCCGCGTTTTGAGAAAGAAATCTACTACTGACGCAACTGTTTCTGTCGCGTTGATTGTTAAAGTAAACGGAGTCATTATATCGGCAGCCGTAACTCCACGAAACAGATCATTTATCCCTTTTCCCCGCGTCATGTCCGAATCATGAACCAACGTCTCCGTAAACCGAACACAGCTATTCCGACCAGATTCCTTAGCAAAAAGCAACGCTTGATCTGCATGTTCGATTAATTGATCCAGTACAGTTGTGTCATCTTTACGCTCCGCAATTCCGAAACTAGCAGTGATAGCTATATCAGTATTGCCGTGCCGAATTGGATTGTTTTCGAATTGTTGTCTTATTCGTTCCGCCCAATTCCACGCCGTTTTTTCATTGCAACCAGGTAAAAGTACACAAAATTCCTCGCCCCCGTAACGGCAAATAACATCCGACGAACGCGAAAAACCACGCAGAATTGATGCCATTTCACGAAGTACAGCGTCTCCGGCTTGGTGTCCGTGAATATCGTTGACTCGTTTGAAAAAATCACAGTCAAACATTACCACCGAAAGCGGAAATTTATTTTTGATTGACCTATCCCATGTTACTTGGGCAAGTTCAAAAAAAGTTACACGGTTGAGAAGCTGCGTCAAAGAATCATATTTTGCAGCAAATTCAAGATCGATTTCTAGCTTGCGAGTTCGCAGCGCCGCTTTGAGCCGCGTCATTATTTCTATTCGCAAATCGGATAAACTGCCGACCGATTTCTCAACAAAATCATCCGCCCCCGATTCAAGACCTTCAATAAAAGATTTTTTGCCGCTTAAAGCAGTCAGCAAGAGAATATAAGTGTAATGAGGTAAAACTTTTCTCGTATGTAGTTGCCTAACCCGTCTGCAAATCTCCAAACCATCCAAACCCGGCATCACCCAATCTGTTATAAGCACATCAGGACATTCCTGCAAAATCATTTGTAGGCATTGATTACCATCCGCAGCAATACGAACATGGTGTCCACCTTGTTCAAGCAGATGCGTCAACAACCGCAATATAGCCGGATCATCATCGGCAACTAATACATTGACCGACGTGAGAGTATTCTCTTCTGCCTTCAAAATAAACGTCCCAAAATAACTTGTTACACTGAACGTAAGTTAGAAACCGATAACACAAAAACGTTAAAACCGGCTTTCCAATAGGTAAGCCTACGCAGATTACCAAAAACTAATAAGCGAACAGTCTAAAACTAACTGACCTTACACAAAAAAACGTGCCGCTCCGCCCGTCAAAATCCAAAACTCGGAGAATTGTATCACAAAAAAAGATCAAGACAAGACACCTATCAATAATTGAAAACCTCCATGACTCATCATCACAATTACCAATTATACCTTAAATAACTTCTATACTGTCAGTATTATAAATTGCTTTTACGCTCTTGAGTCACGTAATTTATAGTACGAGCAGTTCAGTAAATATCCGCAATTACGAATTCTGTTCAATCAATTCCGAATTGTGATTTATAAAAATTCGTTCCAATTTCTTTTTTTTAATTCTTCAATGATTTTTCGGATAGATTCTTCGTGTTCTTTTTTTGCGATAAGAGTGGCGTTATTTGATTGAACGATTATGACGTCGTTTATGCCGAGTAAGGCAAATAAATGTTCTGGATTGTCTGCGCGTACAATACAATTAGAAGAGTCGATTGCAATAAGTTTAGTTGAAATTGTGATATTGTTTTGTTCGTCGTGTTTGTCGGAGTAGAGCCGATCAAACGCGCGCCATGTTCCAACATCATCCCAAACA
>JAITDV010000135.1 GCA_031282385.1 Planctomycetaceae bacterium
ATACGCCTTACTCGTGGGCGTCTTCTTATTCCCCTCCTTCGTAGGGGTTAGGGGTGGTCTCGGAGGTGTTAAAGGCGTTTTTTTGTTTTAGTTTTTTTGTTGCTTTGGTGTATTTTTTGGTTGAGAAAAGAAACACTAGACTTTTTCGCTAACTTGTCGTGAAACCACCTTTGACTCCTCCGAGACCACCCCTAACCCCTCCAAAGGAGGGGAATATACGCCTCCGAAGGAGGCATCTTTTTATTCGCCTTACTCGTAGGCTTATTCTTATTCCCCTCCTTCGGAGGGGCAGGGGTGGTTTATTAAAACACAACCGAATAATTACAACTCTGTAAATTTTGCTAATTTTGTCAATTCTGTCAGTAATAGCAGGCGTAAACGGAATAATAGTACATGCTGAATTTTCTGGTTGGTCTTGAATATTTTTGTTAGTGCTGTTATCATTGTGCTTGTTTGCTCGGAGGTTTTAAATTTTAACCTGTTATCTTTAAATTAAAGATACCGTCTCTCCTGAATAATAAAAAATGTAACTATTCAGTCGTGTTAATAAACCACCCCTAACCCCTCCAGAGGAGGGGAACATTAAATTCCCCTCCAAAGAAGGGGAACATTAAATTCCCCTCCTTTGGAGGGGTTAGGGGTGGTTAAAAATATGATAGTTTTAAGCGGTTACTGCGCTACGCTGCGTTGCCGCCTGCTATAAAAATTTTTCGCATAGAGCTGCCGACAGAATAGTTACAAAATTGCCAATGTATTTCGCCCTGAAAGGGCATTACATAGCAGATCGGCATTACCCTTTCAGTGCGAAATAGATGAGTGGGCTTTAACCCGCCACGTTGTGGTGGGTTGTTACGCAATGCCCCTAAAGAGGCGGAGAAAAAATTCCACTGAAATATTACCAAAAAATCAAATCAAAAATGTCCCACATTACAGAAAATCCTGAAATTGTTCAAATTGAACAAATGGCTCATACACGGGTTCGTGATTGTTACCAATGCGGTAAATGTTCGGCGGGTTGTCCGATGGCGGATAAAATGGACGTGTTGCCTAATATGTTGATTCGTCTTGTCCAATGCGGCGAAATTACAGAAGCGGCAAAGTCATTGTCGGTCTGGCAATGTGTATCTTGTCTGACTTGTTCAACACGTTGCCCTAAATCGGTCAATATTGCCGGCGTAGTTGACGCGTTGAAAGAGATATCAATCAGTAAAAAATGCGTCCACCCCAAAGGTGCAAGAATACTCGCTTTTCAGAGATCGTTCCTAAATTCGATTTATCGCAACGGCAGAACCAATGAACTTGAGCTTGTTGCCGAGTACAAGATTCGCGGTTTTTTGCACGACTTCAATCCATTTCTTGCCCTTAAAGATGCGTCGCTGGGCTTGCCAATGTTTCTTTCCGGCAAATTACACTTGAAACCCGGTTCACCTGTAAAAAATAAAGACCTGGTAAAACGCATATTCAAAAAATGCAAAAATAACCCCTAAACAATTGGATTGTGTTATCGCGGAATAAATTTTTACAACTATTAACTGGACTTTTGCAAAATACATAACAACTTTTATTAAAAGAGCAAATGATTAAATCTTACTCAATTTCGGCATATATTTTGAACCCCAAAGATACAGAAATTATTGCAACGGAATTTATGAAACCCTTGTTTTAACGGCATATCATTTTTGGGAAAATAATATTTGATGCAATAATATGACAAAAATCAGAAAATAGAAACGAAGCAGACAAAAAAGCAGCACTCCAAAATAAACAACCGGCAACTTCTAAAAACCTATTTTTGACAGAATTATCGAAATTTTCAGGATTGACTAACATAATTATTGTTACAATAATACATAAAAAATAGTAATTTAATAAACATTTCACACTCAAAATTATAGTGTTAAACACCATTTTGCAAAAGTTCAGCCATTAATAAAAATTTGCGACATTCCTTCAACCCGATTTTCATCTTAACCTTTTATCCTAATAAATTCTATGTACTCTATTCTTCGTGATGAATTGATAAAGACGTCGGATGTTATTGTTGTCAAGGTGGGGACGAATGTGATTGCATGCAGCAACGGACACTTGAATGAAGAACGTATAGGAATTCTGGTGAGCGATATTGCCACAATGTTCAAGAAAAAAAAACGAGTTATCCTTGTTACCTCCGGCGCAGTTGGAGCAGGCATGGGCAGCCTCAACCTTAAAACCAGACCTGTTGAAATCGCCGAATTACAAGCAGTTGCCGCAATAGGACAAGGAAAGTTAATAGAAATTTACGAACGCTTTATGCGTCAACACGACGTCGCAACCGCCCAAGTTCTACTCACCGCCGACGATTTCGCCGACCGTAAACGCTATCTCAATGTTCGCAACACAATTTGGGCGTTGTTAAAATTTGCCGCGCTGCCAATAATCAATGAAAATGATACGGTAAGTGTTAGCAGATTACATACGACATTTGGCGATAATGATCATCTTGCATCGCTTGTTGCGAATTTATTTGATACGCCGTTGTTGATTTTACTTACAGATGTTGACGGTTTATATGATCGCGATCCGGTTGATTCTGATGCAAAGTTGATACCAATAGTTGAACATTGGACTCCAGACTTGATGAATATGGTTGCGGAAAAAAGATCAAAATTGAGCAAGGGAGGTATGTCAAGCAAACTACGCGCAGCAAAAATCATCACCGAATCCGGCGGTAACGTAATCATCGCAAACGGCGACCAACAAGACTCACTCAAAAATATATTCAACGCGTATGAAGTCGGCACACTTTTCATCACACAAGATAATCACATGTCGGCACGTAAACGTTGGCTTGGTTTTGCGGTGCGTGCAGAAGGAAAAATTGTACTGGATGAAGGAGCAATCAAAGCAGTACGGACAAATGGTAAAAGCTTGTTACCAATCGGTATTGTTGCAGTTGACGGTTTATTTGACAGAGGCGCAATTGTATCGTTGGTTGATCGCAGCGGAAACGAAATCGCACGCGGATTGACAAATTACAACAAACAAGATTTACTAAAAATTCAAGGTAAAAAAACAAGCGAAATACGACAAATATTAGGACAATCCCTTTACACCGAAGTAATTCACCGCGATAATCTACAAATCGTCGATTAAAAATATACCCACCCACAAAAAAATCAATTGACAACTTCTAAAAATCTATTTTTGACAGAATTATCAAAATTTTTAGGATTGACAAATTTAGACAATAAATTTATTTTATCTACGAATTTACACAAATTATTTAATTCGTGAAAATTAATGGACAAAATGAATTTTTAAAAGTTCACAGGAATCAAATCATGTTAAAACAAATTTTTTACACAGTTTTTGTTTTTACGCTGCTCGTGTCATTTGCTGAAATTACACTTGCAGACGAATCGCAAACGACAAAGAAAACGCCTGCCGCCGCCGATTCGGCGTCTTATCTCAAACCAATTAAACAAGAATTGCAAAAACAATGGTCCAAAAACCGGACAATCCAACTAGTATTTCACGGACATAGCGTTCCCGCCGGTTATTTCAAAACTCCAAATGTACAATCATTTCAAGCATATCCGTTGTTAGTTCATCATGCCGTTAAAGAAGTTTATCCTTTCGCAATATTGAACGCAATCAATACGTCAATTGGCGGCGAAAATTCAGAATCAGGTGCGGCTCGATTCAATCGCGACGTTTTAACACATTGCCCCGATGTTATTTTTATTGACTATGCACTAAATGACAGAGGAATCGGATTAGAACGCGCCAAAAAAGCATGGGAATCAATGATCGAAACAGCTCTTGCACAAAAAATTAAAATTATTCTACTTACACCGACGCCAGATTGGTCAGTAAATATTCTTGATAACAAAACGCCGCTTGCACAACACGCACAACAAATTCGTGGCTTGGCGGCAAAATATAACGTGGGCTTGGTTGACAGTTACGCCGCGTTTCGGGAAAAAGTTCAAAACGGCGAAAATATCCGAGATTACCTAAGCCAAATCAATCACCCAAACGAAAAAGGACACCGCATCGTTACCTCCCTAATCATGCAATACCTAAAATAAAAAAGTAACTATTCAGTTGAATTTGCGTTTTGACTCATATTAAGGTAACTCCTAAATTCTATTTTTACAGAATTATCAAAATTTTCAGAATTGACAAAGTTAGGTAATAAATTTATTTTGTCCACGAATTGACACAAATTTACACAAATTATTTAATTCGTAAAATTAACGGAGATTCGTTTGAAATATTACTAAAAATATAAAACCATAAACAAAAAAACACAAACCAGTAAAAAACGCAAGGCATTGCGTCCCTACAACTCACACAAAAATCTCTCCGTAAATAATCGACGTTATTTGTTGTTGCATTGAAATTGATGCGTAAAACGCCGATTGCAAATTCGGCGACTACTATTTTTGGGGGGAGAAAAAGTATCGGAGTCCTATTGCCCATAAACCTAAAACGGTTCCTAATGATGTTGTTATAAAGGCAATAGCAACGCCGTCACTAAGACGACAACAACCACAACAAAGCAACACAACTATGACTCCCGTAAAAATTAACCATGTACTAGATACGATACTTAATCCCCCAATTAAGATTTTTCGCGTTTTCCTGTTTTCTATTAATGTATCATTTTCTATTTTTAGATTTTCGTTTTTTAAGTGTTGCAATTCTTTTTCTTCGGTAGATTTTTCTTCTATCAAAGTTTGCGAAATTTTTTGATCTGTTTGTTCATATCGTTCAATTAGATCGACAGACAATTTTTCATTAGCCATAGTATAAACTCTCATTTTTTGTTACAGATATAATTTTCTAAATCTTACTACATCAGACGATACTCCGAAAATTTTTGAGAGTTGTTCATCGGTTGCGAAAGGGTAATCATTAATATATTTTCGCAAAATATAAGTTGGAACTAGTAGATTGGCGGCAAAACAGTTGGCTTCTTGTTCGATTGGCGTGTTTACTTGTTTGGCAGGATTTCTGAATAAACACGTATATTCCGACCCCAACAAATCATGCTCAAGTAAATAATGCCCAAGCTCATGAGCAACCGTAAAATTTTGTCTTGCAGGCGGCTCTTCGGCGTTGACTACTATCATTTGCCGCTCTGCCTCAATGAATCCTGAAATCTCATTATATTCAGGTTTGAAAAAAGAATACCGCACCGTCAAACCATAATATTCGGCTAATTTTTGAGCAATAACCGGCGGATCAATAATAAAATTCGCCTCCAAAATTTCCATTGCCTTATTTTTCGCTTTACCAAAATTGGGCAACTCCGCGTTCATGATTTTTACCCCCAATTACTAAAATTTTAAACTGTTCACACTTGAATTTTTGTAATATTTTAGTGGAATTTGTATCAAGTTACTAATTTTGCACTTACCCTGTAAGGTTTGCCCAGGAATCACTAACAGTTTCAAGTTTTAGGGCAACCCCTTACAGGGTTAATGTTGTCTCGGTTATCTACCCCCAGTTGAAACTGTGGGTTATTCACGGAAAACTCCTACGAAGTAAATGTTGCTCGAGTTATACTGTTCGTACTATAAATTGCATGATTCAAAAGCGC
>JAITDV010000143.1 GCA_031282385.1 Planctomycetaceae bacterium
TTCATTTCGCGATTTATTGCTCGGCGCAATCGGTGAAGTAAACATGATGCAAAAACGCGCAGACCAAGCTGTTGAAAAGTTGATGACCGGCGGTGAAATAGGTACCGCCGAAGTACTAACCGCCGTACAAAAAGCCGACATCGCATTCAAAATGATGATGCAAATGAGAAACAAATTCGTCCAAGCTTACCAAGAAATACAAAATATCAGAGTCTAATTTGGACAAAAATTTTGTAATATTTCAGTTGAATTAGTGTTTTGGGTTAATTGATAGTAACTATTCAGCCGCGGGCTTCAATTGTTTAGAAAAAAGGTGTTAGGGGTGGTCTCGGAGGAGTTAAAGGCGGTTTTTCGTTGTAGGTTTTTTGTTGCGTTGATGTATTTTTAGGTTAGAGAAAAGGTCTAATAAGAACGAAACAGACTATACAGCTCGTACTAAAATAAACAACCCTTATTTATCCAATTTCCATTAGTAGCAAACAACGCCCAAAAAATGCGCCCTTATGCCCTTATTCTCTCGATGGTGAATTTAAGACAATATTGAACAAAACATAAGGGCGCGTTGGGGTGAATTTTTGGCTATTAACTAAGGGTAATTTGACAAATAAGGGTTGGAATATTAGAGCAGTTTGGAAAATTATATTGTTCCGCGCGGATTTAGCGGATTTAAATGTGAACAATTTAAAAACCTGCTTTCCGATAGATAAGCAGGCGGTGGTACTGGAAATTTAAAGTGTGAATAGTTAAATAATCAAGAACCAATCAAGAAATAATCAAATGGAACGCTTTAAGAAAATTTTTGCTCATGTACGTGACCTTTTTTTGAGCATGACGCCCGCCAATCGGGTTCTTGTTTCGTTGCTGACATTGGTTTTGATTTTCTCGCTTGGTTATTTGATTGTCGGCGGTATCAGGCGAGCCGATCCTACGTCAAAATATGTCAAATTATACAACGGTATGCACTTCACTTCCGAAGAAATGCGCGCGACCGAAAACGCACTTGCCGACGCTAATTTGAAAGATTACCGTTGGATCGGCGATCAACTTGAAGTATCAAAACCGTCGCAGGCGAGTTATATTGCAGCTATTGCCGTAAAAAACGCCGTCAACCCCAAAGGCTCCGCACTCAACGAAACAACAAAAAATATTAGCACATGGGAAAGCACTAAACTAATAGACGAAAAAATATTTCAAGCCAAATCACAAGTATTAGCCGAAGCAATCGCAAAATTCCCCGGAGTTATTTCCGCTGAAGTTATTGCAAATAAACGCGACAAATGGAACAAGAATGTTTGGTTTCGAGAAAAAGTTCCTTCAATTGCCGTGTATGTTGATGCCGTATATTATAAACCTTTGCCTGAAGACACAATTATTGCTATCGGCAACTCCGTAGCAAGCGCATTTGGAATAACAGACAAACGTGAAATAACGATATCCGACCGACGCAATAGCCGTACTTATTACGGCAACGGCGAAGAAGTTGGTTCCAGCGGAGCTGGCGCTTATGCTAAAGCACAAAAAAAATATCAGGAGGAATGGAATAAAGAAATATACGAAATGCTGAATATCAAAGGCTTGCGAGTACAGACGTCGGTAATCTTGAAAACCAAATACAACGAACGCGCTCTTGACGTAATACAACGAATTGCTAAAGACCCGTTTTACGAACATACTGACAAATATAATCTGGATATTGAAGCGGCAGAACGCGGAGGACGACCGGGACAAATTTCAATGAGTTCACGACCGCTTATTAATCCGATTACAACTCTTTCAGATAAATCCAAGTTGTCTGAGAAACGCGACGAGCGCGAAATGACAAAATCTATCGGCGGAACAGAAACACATTTTGAAGTTTTTCCGCTTATACCTGATCGCGTAACGGCAACATTGAAAATCCCGCGTCAATACATCCTCGACAACTGGCTTGCCAAAAATTCTAAACCAGGCGAGCCTGCTCCCGAACCTACTCCCGAACAACTTGCCGAAGAAGAACGACTAATACAAACTACTATTCGTCAAGATGTCGGTAAAATATTCGAACATTATCGCGGCGAATCACGGTCTGCGGATCCTTACGACATGGTACAAGTTTCTTTTTATAATCCGATTGTTGAGCCTGAAGTTGTGTTGACGAACTGGCAGAAATTTCAAAAATGGCTTTTGCACAACTGGCAAACATTAAGTTTAATGGGGCTTGTGCTTGGCGGTTTGTGTGTGTTGTGGTCAATAACGAGACCGGTTAAACCGCCGCAAATAGTTATTTACGAAGCTCCAGAAGTACCAATGGAAGTAATCGAAGCACAAGCTAAAGCCAAAGCTGAAGCCGAAGCTATTGCCGCCGAAGCCGCCGCAAAAGAAGAAAATATTGATCGAACTTTGGAACCATTCGGATCAATTCGATCAATAAGAGACGAAATCGCAGAACTAGTCGCAGAAAATCCAGACGCCGCAGCCGCCGTATTAAGACAATGGATCGGAAATGTTGCAGTAACAGACAATAAATAATAACTAGACCTTTTCGCTAACCTGTAGGAGACCACCCCTGACCCCTCCGAAGGAGGGGAATAATTCGCCTCCCTCGGAGGCATATTCTTATTCCCCTCCTTCGGAGGGGTTAGGGGTGGTCTCGGAGGAGTTAAAGTTGGTTTTTCGTTGTAGGTTTTTTGTTGCGTTGATGTATTTTTAGGTTAGAGAAAAGGTCTAATAACTATTCAGTGAATTGTTTTTTGTGTTGTGAGCAATAAGACTGAAAGCCTTGAATCAGTAGCGTAGAGCAACACCCAAATGATTACGATAACTCAAGCCTTGAAAAGACGACGGCAAAACTCAATTGAACATGCCAAAAACACTCGGCTGAATAGTTACCAAAATAACATAACGTTCCTTTAACCCCTTGCCCCAACCCCTTAACCTACTATGTTTGGCAGAAAACCTAAAAAGCCTAAAAAATCAGTTGCGCCTGATTATTCGAAGTTGGAGATTTTGCCGGAAGATTTGGCACGTCATGTTGGTACGTTTGTTGGTTTAACGCCGGAAGAGCTTATTCGTTTATTTGAATCGCTTGAACGGATAGATAAGGCGTTTAAAGTACAACGATACAAAGGCGTCAAGGGAAAAAATTATCCGCGTAAAATCGGCGGTAGAATGGAAATCAATGACGCTGCCGAATATGAGAAAAACAGACTTGAGGAACGGCTTGAGAAGGAAAAAAAAATATTGGAGATACACGGAATTGACAAATCAATTTTTGATAGAGATGAGTTAAATGATGAAATTTATCCGAAACGATTAACACCCAATGATATTGTCAAAAGTATGGAGGCAGCAAAGGAAAGGTTGCGCGAAATTGATGAGGAACGTGCAAAACCAAAAATAGAATTTTCGCCGCGTGATGAGGTTGTTTTAGACGCGATGATAATGGTCAAGAAATATGAAACTGTACGTCTTGCCCAAGCAATTGCAGAACGCCAACGCACACATATTATCGGTAAAACAAAAGAACAACTCAAAGAAGAAGAGGCAAAAAAATTGCGTCAAATGAAAGGCGAACCGGAACCGCATGTTGAAACGCAGGAAGAAAAAGCTGAACGAGAAGCAAAAGAACGGGAAGATGAACGGTTGAAACACGACGAGTTAGCAGGTTTCAATACAAACTATATAACCTTGATACAAGAAGCCGCCAACCTAACAAACGAAAACCCCGAATCCGCAGCCGCAATCATTAAACAATGGATCGGAAATATAGGAACTGGTGAAGTAAAAAACGAATAAACTAATTTTGTTTTGTGTTATTTGCAAAAAAAGGAAACTGAAATTTTGTGAATGGTAGAATCTTATATTTTTTGTAACAGAAATCAGGACAGTTAAATTCATGATAATGAACGGAATCAAAAAAACAGCTAAATTGTTGAGCGGTCTTGATTGGCAGACAATTTCGCAATTACTTAATCGTCTGGATTCTGAAACGGCAGGAGTGTTACGGCGTGAAATCATGTCTGTCGGAAAAATTTCGTTGGAAGAATCCGAACAACTTGCCAATGAATTTCTCAAAGCCGCCGGACGTAAACCGCAACAAAACAAAAATAAATTTGTTACAGAAACATTCGAATTTTCATCAGGAGCTTACAATACGCCGTTGAGTTTACAACGAATAAATAATTTCGCCGGTTTGACCAACAATACCGAAAGTACATCCGCCTACAATTCAGCAACAGGCAATTCTATTCCGCGTTTCACAATTAATCAAAATATTCTCCACTCCGCTAACTTGCCTGAACAATCCAACTGCCAAACCGATTCTCAAACGGCATTCCCGCAACCGCATTCAAAGCGTTCAAACTTGCAAAATCATAACGCCGGTGAACGGCTATTTGAGTTTTTATTTAACCAAACGTCTACCAAAATCGCAGAAGCAATTTGTCGCGAACATCCGCAAACAATAGCAGTCGTGTTGGCGGCATTACCTGATTCGCTTGCAGGTGAAACGCTTTCAGTGTTGCCGCCGTCGTTGCAACAAAATGTCGGGCGTCGTCTTGCAGAGATTAAATTATCAGGATTTGATCTCGCAGACAATCCGGTTTTGCTTGAAATTGAATCGGAACTAAAACAACGATTCAACCAAAATCATAAACAGCATAAACAATACGGAATATCTTTTGATGATCTTGAACGGTTTGATGATGCTATGCTTGTTGATTTATTCAGGTCTGTTGATATTAAGACGGCAATGTTTGCGCTTGTTGGTGCGAAGCCGCGTTTTATTGAACGAATTACAGGGAAATTTACGCCGACAGAAGAATTTCTTATGCGTAAATTATTGAAAGAAGCAGGAATGATTGATGAAAAAGAAGTTGAAAATGCAAGAGCAATTTTACTAGAAAAAGCATCAGTATTTATTTAAACTTTGCAAAATACCAAAATATGCCTGATAAACAAGAATCAAAAGTAATAAAATATCGTCCAGTTCCATTTAATTTTGTAGATTTGGAAGAGAAAGCGACCAGTTTTATGGCAAAAGTGAAGTCAGATGCGCTACAGGTGGCTTCGCAGGCGCGCAATGAAGTTATTCGGTTGCGTGAAACGGCGTTGGCGGAAATAGAACGAACCCGTGAAAACGCAAGAATTGAAGCAGAAACAATACGACGGCAACTTGATGAATTAAACAGAAAATTACGCGAAGAAGAAACAAATTTTCAAAATCGCAAAACCCAACTTGAAGCGGAAGCAAAAGCGTTGCGTGAACAATTACGAATCGATGAAGAAGCCGCAAAAAAATCAGGTTATGATGAAGGTTACAAATTAGGATACAACGAAGGTAACGCAAAAGGCTACGCAGACGGCGAATTACAAGCAACTGTTGATTACGCAGAACGTGTGCGCAATGAGGCAAGCGTACAACTTGGCGTACAACTTGAGACGCTTTTGCCGGCAGTAAAAACAATGATAGAACGTCTCGATACCGCCCGTCAATCGTTTTTACAACTTTGGGAACAAAGTGCGATTCGGTTTTCTGTATTGATTGCCGAGCGCGCGATTTCGCGCGAGCTTCCAAACATGATTGATGTACCGTTACGTTTGGTTCGGGAGTCGCTTGAGCTTGGTGTTGGCAGTACGTCAATGAAAGTACGTTTGAATCCGTATGATTATGAATCGCTTAAACCGCAAATTGATTTATTGGTTGACGAGTTATCTGTTACGGCGCAGACGCGGATTGTTGCGGATGAAAAAATCGCACGCGGAGGTTGCGTACTAGAAACCGCACTAGGAATTATCGATAACCAAATCAAATCAAGATTAGAAAGAATCGAACAAGAACTTTGCATGGCATAAATAAAACTGGACTTTGGCAAAATTCATAACAATAAAAGTACTGTTTTACAAATTACTTTTGCGGAACGTAACGATCAACTTTAAAATCGAATTTTTTTGTTGTTTTTGAAACATCAACTATTAGTCCTGAAGTTTTTCCGCTTGTGAATTTGGGGTCGATTAATGGTTCGGAGATGTTGTTTCCGTATTCATCTTTTTGCTTAGTTTCTTTTTCTGCCGCTGAAATGTAAACACGGTATTGACCTGGCGGCAGTCCATCTTTTGACGACAAAGAACCAACAACATAACTGCCGTCAGGTTTTATTGCGCCGCGTGCAAAATAATTGTCTGTCTCAAAATAAACTTCACCTCTATTGAGCGGATTGTTATCGTCTGAAAAAGTAATCTTGCCGCTAAGCTCAACATTATTGCTGCAACCAACAAACAACAACATTACAGCTGCAAGTACAAAAAATAATTTATTATTCATTTTCATTTTAATATTTTCCTTTCGTAATTTAATGATTTGAAATTTAATATAACTATTCAGTGCGAGTATAAAATTTGACAATGTATTTCGTCCTGAAAGGACAATACTAAATAGCGCAACAATTTTCTGCATTGCCCCTATCGCGGCGAAATCAAAATATAAAACGACAAAGACACAATGACAAATTAATGAATTGCTGCTATTGAAAATGTTCAATAAAAAAACACACGACTGAATAGTTATATTTTAATAAGTTGGCAATCTTTTTTCTAAACAAAAAATAATTGCTCATTAACAATTGATACACTGTTCGTACTATAAATTGCGTGACTCAAGGGCGTAAAAGCCTGTTTTCCGATAAGTAAACAGGCGGCGGTAAAGGAAATTAAAGTGTGAACAGTTTAATAGACCTTTTCGCTAACCTGTAGGAAACCACCCCTAACCCCTCCGAAGGAGGGGAATTATTCGTCTCTCTCGGAGTCGTCTTCTTATTCCCATCCTTCGGAGGGGTTAGGGGTGGTCTCGGAGGAGTTAAAGGCGGTTTTTCGTTGTAGTTTTTTTGTTGCGTTTATGTATTTTTAGGTTAGAAAAAAGGTCTAATATACTCATCACACATGAATTTTCGATTTTAAGTTAGCGATAAATTTTGTCTCTATCCTTTACAAAATAGAAAACTGAAACGTAACATGTAATGAATATATTGCAAAAACTATCACGGTAATGTAACTGGTGAACCTTCGTCTGTTCGTGCAAGCGGGTAGAGAATTGATTCTGCCGGTGTTGTTACGCTGATAGATCGTACCGAACCATCGCCGATTGCGAAATTACAAATATTCGGATGCCAACTGCCGAATGAAAGTAACGTGTTATAACTTTGAGGCTGATTTGGCAACGCAATTGGAATATAACCTGCTATTCCACTTGCAGCTGTTGATGCTCCGTAATCAAATCTGCGAATTAAATGGTAACTTGCATTAGCCGCAGTGCCGAAATATGTACAATCCCAATGCCCTTCTGCTGTAGAACACGCATTAGTTTTGCCCAATATGATACTTTTTTCTCCGAAAATTATTTGGTTTGATGCTCCGTCAGTCCACAACGATGTTATATCGCCGCGTCCATTCCACGAATTAATTCCCCAAGCCGGATACCTACCGCTTGTATCAGCCGTTCGGTAAGAAGTATGAGAAGACCAGTCCGGTGTAATTGTTGCCGCACGAAACGGACTATGATCACGGGAAACTGTTTGTCCTATGGTTCCATCAAATCGAACATTATCCCAAGGACTCAATACCAATCCACATCTTTGATCAACATTAGAACCAGCCCAACCAGTCCCAGGTCCTATAGCAGACGTAATTGCGTAATCAGTACAAGGACCGCTCAAAACATTCAGTAGTTTTGAATATTGTTCTCCGCTTGTTCGTCGTGTCGGGCATCTCATGTATGCAACAGATGAAACTGCTTTTCGATCTTCGGGTTTTGTAAGCACGCCTCTCCACCAAGCAGATGTGCTTCCGTCACTTGTTATTGAAGCGCATGACCAATCGCTTGCTGTTGTATCCATGCTAATAAACATTCGATTGAATCCAACTCCGCCGCCATTGTATTGCAATCCGCAACTCCAACGATCATCTGATGTGAAAGTAAGATTGTAAAGAGTAATTTGCTCGGTGAACGGAAACAATAAAGTAAACAACGTTGCGCGACCACAACTAATCGTTGACGGTGGTAACGTACCATTGGCGTCCTGAAAATTGTGTACCGCCAACCCAATTTGTTTCAGATTGTTTGAACATTGCATTCGTCTTGCAGCTTCACGGGCTACTTGAACTGCGGGCAAAAGAATAGCTATCAGTATTCCAATAATCGCAATTACTACCAGAAGCTCAACCAATGTAAAAGCCAGAATATAATTACCAGAAATAAGTTGAGGAGAAATTCTCCGAGAATTATTGTTACGAAAATTCGTAAAACAATAATTACGTACCCCCCCCCCCCTTGCCTATTTTAACATTGTTAAAAACCGCGCCAAATTTGACGCCGCCAGCAACAAACAAACCAAAAATCGAATTTGTCTTTTTCATTTTATCCTCCATTTCAAAATTGTTAGTGGATTGATAAACGTTGTAAAAAATACTGTGTTGTAATTTTTCTTCAGACAAAAAGAAACACATCAACACAATAAACGGCTAATTAAATATGGCGAAAAATTTTAATTTGTATAAACTAAAATTAAATTCGCCGCAATCAAACTCAACTTGAATTTTCGCTACAGAAATCAAACATAACTAAAAATTCAATCAACATCAACCAAAATCGGCAAGGAAGTATAATTTAAGCCGTCATAAAATGCAATACCAATCTACGCAAACATAATAATATTTTTTATACTGTCCGTGTTTCTAAACGTAACTAGTTGTCCCTAAAAAAGTCATTTGGTGCTATAAATTCTGGGCTTATCTGGTTGCAATTTAGAGGTTATAATTTGCAATATAGCTATTGTTTTATCCGAGATTTTCCTTAAAACCTTGCAACTATTAGACCTTTTCTCTAACCTAAAAATACATCAACGCAACAAAAAAACTACAACGAAAAATCGCCTTTAACTCCTCCAAGACCACCCCTAACCCTAATGTTGCTATAATGTTTTTTGTTTACGTATTTTTTTCGTAGGCGTGATTTTTTTGAAAAAAAATTGCCTTTTTTTTGAACGATAGCTTTATTTTTTTTAATTGGTATTCCGTTAATCTTGAGATT
>JAITDV010000054.1 GCA_031282385.1 Planctomycetaceae bacterium
TTTTGCTAATGATAAATTTTCGTACAAAAAATCCGCAAATATCCACAATAACATAATCGTTTTCGCAATTTCATTGTCAATGATTATACTTGGCGGCGACTTGCAGACTGCCTACAATATTATCATTTGTGTTGTTATTATCATTTTGTTTTCGTTCAAATATTGTATCAGGACGTTTGTTTATTTTTTGTCAGCTGGAATATTTGTGTTTATGTTTACGGCAATTCAGATTTTACCTGCAACCGAATTTTGGCAGTTATCCGACCGAATTTTAGAACAACATAATACGTCAATTGATCATTTTTCGTTTCATCCTATACGTATTTCTGAGTTTTTTTTTACTGGAATCGGCGGCAGATTATTTCCAATCAACACCGGATATTTCGCGGCATTTTTAAACGAGAAAAATGTTTGGACGCCGTCGGTTTATATTGGATTACTTCCTGCGGCATTTGCGATTTGCGCAGTCATTTTCTCAATCTTTACAATTGTTACAACTTTCAATCGCCGTAAATTTATCACTCTAAACAGACACAAATTTATTCTTGCGATTTTTACAATTATGATAATTTTTATGATTGCAAGTTTCGGCAGTAATTTTTTGATCTATAGTTTGCTGCGTAAATTACCTGCCTACAATTCATTTCGTTATCCGTCAAAATTACTTACTTTAGTAACATTTGCAATGTCATTCTTTGCTGCATTAGGGTTTGATTTGTTCAGATCCAATATTCGATTTGCAAAATTCACTGTCGTAACAATACGAATTATTGTTACGTTATATGTCATGTTTACAACTTTTATATATTACAATGGGTTTATGAAATTTGCAGATCATCCGCTATTTGGTCCATTTGACAGCATAACAGCAAAAAATAATCTGATCAACTCAGTAATTATTGTAACTGTAATTTGGATTTTACTTGAAAGTATTTATCGTTACATATACAACAACAGAATTAACAAATCACATTTTGGTTTCAAACAAATAATATCCGTTTGGGGTTTGATAATTATTCTTACGATTGATCTTTTTATTGCTAATTCGTGGTTAATGATTTCGTTGCCTTTAGGACACAATCGGATGAATTGTAATTTGTTAGATTTAATTGATAAAGATAACCGATTAAATGTTACAGAAATTCAGTCGGGCAAAAATAATAAATTGTTTGTCCAAAATAACAACATTGATCAAACGAATAATTCTGCTGCGAAAAAACAAATTGCGCCTATTCGTGTTTATCGTGTTCAATCATTACATTATTCGCCGCAATTTTTGACGAGTTCTTCGACGAATAGATTTGAGGAGATTATTAACTGGGAAGAGTTGACGTTATATCCGCGTTATCCTTTGGTGCGGAGAATTGGTGTAGTAAATGTTCGAGGAACGATGATGCACAAAGATTATTATTGGGCGATGGCACAAATTGAGGCAGAACGTAAAATGGCTGAAAAACAACACGCAACAGGATCATTTGAACGTCATTTAGAACAACTTGGCGTTACGTATATAATTGCCGATGGAGATTCTTTTGATAATAATTTTAATTTCAATGGCAACAAAATAATTATTGATCCGAAAAATATTGAATGTGCAGATTGCAAGTTTATTGATGCGGTTTCAATTTTACGTTTGAGAAAACCGCTATTACAAGATTATGTTGAATATGAACCGAATCGGATTGTGTTTGATGTAGAAGTTTGTAGAGAGACGGAGACAATAGTTCTTGCGGAACAATATTGGCCGGGTTGGCGTGCATTTGATGGCGAGTCGGAAATACCGATAAAAGTTGTACGTAAAATTTTCCGCGCAGTTGAACTGCAAAAAGGAAAACATCGAATAACAATGATTTACGATCCGCCATTGATCAAAATCGGCGCAATAATAACGCTTGCCGGAATTTTACTTGCAATAATTACATCTGTATCATTTTTACTTCACAAAAATCAATTCAACAACAATGAAAAATAAAAATTAGATCAGAAACGGGTGTAAACAGTTCACACTTTAAACATCATTTGCCGTCGCCTGCTTACCTACCTGAAATCAGGCTTTTACGCTCTTTCGTCCGCAATTTATAGGACGAACACAGAATAATTAATCACCACTCTTCGGTTCGGTTAGGGACAAAATATTGATGAAATATTGAAAAATACCATACTTTGCAAAATCTGGAATTGAAAAAAATAATTATCGTGTTATAACAATACCTGTCAATTTTCACAATGTGAATTTCAGTGTTAATTCAGACGGCAGTGAAGGAAATTTAAAGTGAGAACAGTTTAAATGTCATTTTGCAAAAGTTAGTATTAATTTTTTATATTTTATTATTAATGAACGAACAAATACGGAGCGGATTGATTGATTATTTGATGATAATGCGGTATGCAGGTGTTACGGAAGTAAGTAATCTGCCAATCAATATTACAAATAAATTGCACGAAACCGGCGAGAAAATAATTTCTGTTACAAAAAATACCGAAACAACAATACCAGTTTCGACGGAGCTTGATAATTTAAAAGAGGAAACCGAATTGGCTGTAAAAGATAAAGATAAAAATATTGTTAGCGATAAGATTGAGTCTGTTTCAAAAAATGTGCAAGTTGAATCTGAATTATTAGAGGCGTGCGGCAGTGACAAGTTGTCGCAACTTAAATTACTTTCGGAAGAAGTGGCTTGTTGTTCGCTTTGTTCTGAACTTGTGCGGTCGCGGACGCAAACGGTTTTCGGAACTGGTAATCCTGATACTCGGCTTTTGTTCCTAGGTGAAGCGCCTGGCGCGGATGAAGATATTCAAGGAGAACCGTTTGTAGGACGATCAGGCAAGTTGTTGGACGACATAATAACCAAAGGTATGAAAATGAAACGAGAAGACGTTTATATTTGTAATATTCTACGTTGCCGTCCGCCCAACAACAGAACTCCTGCACCGGAAGAAGCTACAAATTGCAAGCCTTTTCTTGAGAAAACTATAAAAATTGTGAGTCCGAAATTTATTTGTTGTCTTGGTTCTGTTGCGACGAGATACTTATTGCAAACAGAAAAATCAATCGGGTTAATGCGCAGACAAGTACATGATTACAACGGTATCAAAGTAATTTGCACATATCATCCGTCTTATTTGTTACGAATGCCGGCAGCAAAAAAAGATACATGGGATGATATTAAATTGTTGATGAAAGTGATGGAAGAATACGGCAATTGATTTGTTAATATCGGAGATAAATAATCGGAGATAAATAATATGTCAATTTTTTTATATTTTAGGCGATTTTTAATTTTTGTTTGTTTAGTTTTAGCCTTTTTTGATTTTTCGTTATTACAATTAGCGGAAGCGAATTTTGGTCGTGTTGTTAGTGTAACGTGGCAGCGTGTACCGATACGAGAGGCGTTGGGGCGATTGGCAAATGCTAATCGTGTAGGATTGTTTATTGACCGGCGGATTGATCCGTCAACATTGGTAAATTTCAAAGCGGATAATAAAACGGTTAAACAAGTATTTAAAGATTTTGCAGATTCGGCGGGGTTTTACTGTTATTTTTTCGGGTCGGTTGTTTATATCGGGCAAGAAGAGA
>JAITDV010000060.1 GCA_031282385.1 Planctomycetaceae bacterium
GAGAAAACACAAAACGGATCATTGAGATAACTTAAATATTATCCCTTGAAAGGGTTGCTTGTCAAGATACGCAACACTATTATCGATTATCGATAAAATCTTAACGATTCATTGCCAACGATCAATCAACGATTTGTCCTTATTGTCCCAATTGTCCCTAATGTCCCTACACTGAAAATCTTAGGGACAAAAGTAGTGGATAGTGGATAGTTGATAGTGGATAGTTGATAATTAATCGTAACTATTTAGTTGCCCAAGCCCAATTGATCCGCACCGGACAACATGGTTTTCCAAACGGTTCGACGATTCCAGCCCTTATTTATCAATTTATCAATTTATTAAAATTCCCTTAGTAGCCCACAACTTCCTCAAACGCGCCCTTATGCCCTTATCAATGGGTTGTTATCAAAAAAATGTTTGGAACGAAAAATAAGGGCATAAGGGCGCGCATTAGTTAAGAGTCCTGGTCGGCTACTAAGGGAAACGTGATAAATAAGGGTTGCCATGATAATGTCTGTTGGGAAACGAGACAAACGAGGCAATTGCCCGACGCCAGTTTATTGAGTTTTAGGCAACTGAATAGTTACAATTAATCTTCTGGTAAAAACTCCGCTTGCGATACTGTCCACTATCCACTATCAACTCTCCACTACTTTTGTTCCTACACTAAAATCTTAGGGACATTAAGGACATTAGGGACTGTAGGCAGAGGTAGGCGATCCCTTCGCTGAAGGGTCGCGCCGGTTAAGTATTCATTGACACCAACAGGCAATGTCCCTCGTAAAGATTTTGTTATTGAATCAACACGCAGTTGGAGGAGCAAACCCTCTAGTATCAATTACTGCTTAACTGGCGCGACCTTTCGGCGAAAGGATCGCCTACCTGAAGGGTCGCGCCGGTTGGTTGGTTGGTTGGTTGGTTGTGTTGTACACAGTTGTTTTTTAATCTCCATCCGTAAACAAAGTACAAGTCGGCGAGTACGCCGACGCGACCTTTCGGCGAAACATCGCCTACCTCTTGATTTTGGGCATATAAAAAATACTTATCTTCTTAAAGTAAAAGAGTTACAAAGAAAATTAGAATGTAAATAAAAAACGAACTCGCCGGAAAAAACAAAAATTTCACCGAATTATTACAAACGTCGTTTTTTTGACCGTTTTTCCGAAAATACAAAAGTTATTAGCGCAAGAATCCTTAACAGAGTGAAGGGTATATTCCGGTTACTCACGGAGGGGAGTCTTTCTCTACAATTTTTGCTCTGATGTTGGGGAAAGCGAAGTCTTGAACATTGCCGTCTCGCCCGTTGATCAGTGTAAATGTCAACGCCCCGTCCGCTCCCATCACACGGCAAGCTAAATCGAGTTCGTGTGCAGTTGTAACCGGTATCTCATCAATTGCATAAATAATGTCACTAATTTGTTTGCCTTCAAATTCCTTTCTCGCTTCCAAACCGTAGGCTTCACCTCTGCTTCCTTTTTCCACATGAGTAAGAAGAACACCGGCAAAAACCGGTTCACCATTGAAACCAAAATACTCCAACCCGTCCTTCATCCAACTGTCGGCTAACAGTTGCTCGAAATTTTTAACGGCATAAATCCCGCCAAGAACAAAATAACGAGGTGAGTGCGTGCCGCACTCTTTAATCAGAGAACTATCGGGTTTCTCTTTTCGAAAACGGTCTCTACATTCTGCTTGCAAAGCACCGAAAAATTGCTCCCATGACAAAGATTGACTCCGCTTGTTGTCAAAAATCTTATCGAATGAATTAGAAAACACCGTACCGCACATTACATACTTATCAAGCGTTTCTCTTTTTGGCTCTCCAAAAAAACCTTCGCCTTTAATTTTCGTATCATCAGGAACAAATTGTGCCAATGCGGCAAATCCTACGTTAGCGGAAGCGATGTCAACAACTCCTCGTGATTGAGCAAACAGCGAGAGAAACAATTTCTGTTCACGACGTGGTCGGCGCGGTACAGCACTTTCAGGGGCAGAGCTATAAACCAGATCCTCCCGTTCCGCTACGACACCTCTTGTCGGTACTGCACGCCACGACCCACAACAATCACGAATAAACACGGCAAGACGCGGATTCAATTTTTCAACCGCAAGCCGAACATCCGAATGAGGAAGATAATCCACACTACCATTGTCGTTCAAAAATTCATAATACTGCTTGGCAACAAATTTATTCGTTTGGTCTTGTTTATCGTATGCGCCGTGTCCACGATAATACACCATGACGGCATCGTTCGAACCGATACGCAAATTCAAGATAAATCGCAAAATTGCGTTTTTTTCCAACGCACAGCCTTTTCCTTTGCCAAAGTAATAATCCTTGATTTGATGGTTATGTTCTTCCAGCGGAATGTAATCGAATGTTTCTTCGCCTACACTGGTGAGTGCCGGCGGTCTTGTCTTTTGAAGTTTAAGGTCTGACTCTCCCGTTTCATTTTGAGCCGTAATCCATAGGATATGGAGTGTCATCGCCTGAGTGTTAACGGCGGAAAGGAATATCGTAATAAAAATTGTAAAAATAATACGGTACATGGTAGTTAATAGTGAATAGTGAATAGTGAATAGTTATACTCATTACACTTGAAAATTCGGTTTTTATTGTTAATCGTGTCCTTAAAGTCCTTATTGTCCCTAAAGTCCCTTTGATAACGAAAACCGAATTTTCAAGTGTGAGGAGTATAATAGTGAATAGTTCGCAAGCGTATTATTCACCGTAACAAATGAAATCCGTTTGCGTCCCGCAATTCTTCAATTTGTTGCGTATTTTGTCCTTGCGGGGTGAATCATACAAAATAAAATTGTAACCGTAAACCGTTGCGACCTTTCGGCGAAAGGTCGCCCACCTTGTGTTTAAGATCGCCCGCCTTGTGTTTAAGGTTGCTCACCTTATATTTATCGGCGTGAACGGTTACAGCGTTTTTTCGTAACGGTCTATTTATTCAGCGTCAACTGAATTTGTGCGATTTTGCCTTCGCCGAAAACATAAACCGCCACGTCGTCCCGATTGATACTCGCTACTGTCGTGCTTGTAACGTAAACCGATGCCGAAGCAGTTGCCGAAACACCAGCAACTCCGATTTTCGCCGAAAGCGAAGACAAGTAATCAAGTGCCTGATTGACATCCCTAGCTCCCATCAGTACACCGCCTGTTGCACTTGCGGCTGATCGCATTGGGGCGGCATCGGTTCGTGTCTGTAATGTTTCGGTCGTTGTCACTGCCGCTCCTGCCGCCGCACCGACGGTTGTATTTGCGGTGTTTGCCGTTGCGGTTGCGCTTGCCGTTGCTGTTGCCGTTACGGTAATGGAGCCGCCAATGTGCGGATCATCAATGCGGGCAAAAGTCAGGATAATAATCTCTTTCCGCAAATCGTTGTCCATTTCGAATTTTACGGGAACCTCAAAGATGCTGCCTGCCGGTACGGCGGGAAATGTTTGCGGATATTTCCTGTCGGGATAAATCTGTCGTGTCGGCGGACGGTCTTCGGGATAATTTTGGTACAACGCAAAGTAAGCGGGAACCGATGTTTGTACGAAAACCCTAAATCGTTCTTTCGGATTCCAGCGATGCAGCGACGGATTGACAAATTCGCCGTTGCTCTCTAATTGAAACCAAACCTTGACGGCGGTTTGGTAATTGGTATTGCCGACAGCAACAGCGGTCTCTTCGGAAATACTGACTTTGGAGTTGCTCATCTTGAGCAAACGGTCAAACGCTTCCGCCGCTTGCGTCGGTGAAATATCTTCGGCAAAAACAGGGAACGCAAATAAGGTAACGACAATAATTGATAGTATTCGCATGTTGATTTTAATAGTAAAAGGTTAAAGGAACAGAAAACACCGTTCCCTACATTGGAGTAAAAAATGGTAACTAAGCACACTAATAAACAAAAAGTTGATATACTTTGAACGGTAACGAACGACCACTTTTATTTTTCTCTATAAGCAGATAATCTCAGGTAGGCGATCCCCTCAGGTAGGCGATCCCTTCTCCGAAGGGTTGCGCCGGTTGATAATTAATAGGCACCAGCAAGTCTGCCCCTCCTACTGCGGATCAATTCAATAATAAAATCTTTGTAATATTTCAGCCGAATTTACAAAAACCACATTGTTACTGTTTCAATAAACCTCGTTTTCAACCTGATTTTCTAACAAAAACAACCTTAGTAGCAACGAGGCAAAATAACACGTAACCTTATTACCTTATCCCTTTTTC
>JAITDV010000173.1 GCA_031282385.1 Planctomycetaceae bacterium
CGACCTATTGGGATCAAAAAAAGAAATCCGCAGCTTCCGCTACTATTATTTTGCCAAACAATTCATCAGATAATTTATCTAAATCTACCGCATCTACCGCCGCTAAACAAACCTCACACACCTCGCCGAGTAGATCAAGTTTCGGAGCAGGAATTTTGGAGCCGGACGAAATCGCAAAAATTAATGTTGCAAAAAATATAGATTCAATGCCAAATTCAAACTCAACATCTTCACTTAACATGTCAGACAAAGAAAATTTTGCCCGCAATACCGCAACAGAAATTAACGTTACAAAAAATCAACCGTCATACCATACCCCCCAACAAAATCAATTTCAAAATTCCATGCAACCGAAATCAGTTGAATCAGACGCCGACAGCCGCGAATCTGTTAAACCGGAACAAGTTAAAAGATCATTCTTCGGACGCTTACAACAAATCAATATCTTCGGCTCCCGCAACAAAAATGATAACACAATAAAAAATATCGACGACAATAACTCTACACAAGACGAATACAAAAATAATAACAACGAAGATATCGACAACAACGTCCAATCCGAACGCGAACATTTACCACACGGCAGATACTTACCGCCGCACGCACAATCCCTTTACAAAGCCCACACCCAGTCCATCCCGCCAACCCAAACAAACCAATCACAAATTTCATCAAATAAAGATGATTCTGATCCATTGCGGCAAATTGCTTCACAGATCAGTAAGTTAGGTAATTCCGTAAACAAGGAAGCTAATAAAAATAATGGACAAATAACAAATAACGCCAATCGCTCATACGATTCCCGTTACAAAAAATCTGCTCAAGATTATCGTTACAATAACACAACAACAAATAAAATCGGCGAATATTATTCCGATACCCGAAATAATATCAACAATTCACCAGAATCATTGTTTGATGATGATTTACCGGAGACGGAAGAGTTTGCCGCGTTCAGAAGATTGATTAGCGACGGTGTGTCGGCGGAAGACGAAGAACAACGCCGACTTGCATCTATACTTGGCGAACCGCAAGAAGATTCTCAAACCGAACAACAGATTGAACTGCCAATTGACAACGGCAATGTTCCATCTTATCCGGCACAAACGAACCGTGTTAGCCGTTATCCTAATAACCGTAATTACGGAAACAATATTGCTAACAACACAAAACCCAATAACACCAGAACAGGAAATACCAACCCGACAAATAACGCCGATAAAAGATGGACGCCTGCCGTTAATAATCAGACACATAAACCAAATACGGTTGTTCGCGGCAAACGCGGATCGCGTTTTGTCGCTAACGGGCAAAAAGTTGGAGACGATAACAATCTTGACAACACAAACAGACCTGATGTTCCGCAAAATTCAGACCAACAACATCCATATCAATCTCGTCAATCTGCGGTAAACGCCGGACAATTCTGGCAAACAAACGTAAACAACAATTCAACAATACCTCAAACCGGAAGAAATACCGCACCACCACAAACAACAAACAGTCACCCCGCAAGAAACGATCAAAATTGGCGAGGAAGGAAATTACCCGACAACAGAAATATTGCAGAAACACAAAATGATCCCATTGGTTACAATAATTCACTTTACCAACCCAATACACAATCTCAATCACGATACGCCGCCGATTACCCCTCACAAATATCAAATGAACTCACAACCGAAGACGCTGATTATATTGATGAATATAACAATGATGAGATTATTTCGGATGCAGAACGTTTGAGTTTTACCCAAGCTCACAAAAATATTCCAAGTTGGAACGACGCTGTAGAATCAATAGTTGAAACAAATATCCAACGCCACTCACGACATTACCAAAATGTAAAAAGAAGATAACTCAAATTTAAGAACAATACGGCAGTAAATATACTGTTCATACTATAAATTACGCTCTTGAGTCCCGCAATTTATATTACGAGCAGTATAGCTCTGAAACAATTGTGCGGTCATGTTGTGTTTTGTTTTTTTGGGCGGAACGTGAACACAAAGTTGTACAATTTTATTAAACTCCCCGATTGCAGAAAGTAATCTTTCGGTTAGAATCGTTGACAATTAAAGAGTTTTAAACTGTTCACACTTTAATTTCCTTCACCGCCGCCTGCTTACCTATTCGGAAAGCAGGCTTTTACGCTCTTGAGTCCCGCAAATTATAGTACGAGCAGTTTTAAACTGTTCACACTTTAATTTCGTTTACCACCGCCTGCTTACCTGTTCGGAAAGCAGGCTTTTACGCTCTTGAGTCCCACAAATTATAGTACGAGCAGTTTTAAACTGTTCACACTTTAATTTCGTTTACTACCGCCTGCTTACCTATTCGGAAAGCAGGCTTTTACGCTCTTGAGTCCCGCAATTTATGGTACGAGCAGTTTTAAACTGTTCACACTTTAATTTCGTTTACCACCGCCTGCTTACCTATTCGGAAAGCAGGCTTTTACGCTCTTGAGTCCCGCAAATTATGGTACGAGCAATATATGTAGCGTTTTGTTTTTTATATTTTGAGTTTAGCGGTGGACGTTTTTACAATGGACTTGGCTGTTTTTTTGGCGAATTGTCAGAATAAAATCGGTTATACTTTCAACGATCCGACAATCTTACGGACGGCGCTGACTCATTCGTCCGGTGCTGATGTCCCTGAATTGTCCAATGAACGTATGGAATTTTTAGGCGATTCTGTATTGGGACACGTAATTTGCGAATATCTGTTTCGTAAATTTCCTAAAATGCTCGAAGGCGAAATGACAAAAATTAAATCCGCCGTCGTATCTCGCATCACTTGCCACAAAATCGCATTGGAAATCGGTCTCGATAAATTCCTCATCGTCGGTCGCGGATTAAGCAGAGTAAGCCGCTTGCCAAACTCAATATTCGCCAACGCAATGGAATCCTTGATTGCAGCAATATTTCTCGACGGAGGACTCGAAGCCGCAAGAGAATTTATCCTAAAAACATTCCACAACGAAATAATTAAAATGATCGCAGATAGCAACGCCAATAATTTTAAGTCAACCTTGCAACATCACTCCCAGAAATTGTTCGGTTGCACTCCCGAATATATTTTGCTGGAGATCAAGGGACCTGAACACTTCAAATCCTTTCACGTATCAGTACGCATTGGCAAAAAAATATTCCCCTCCGCTTGGGGAAGCACAAAAAAAGAAGCCGAACAACGCGCTGCCGAAAACACTTTAGCTGCACTACAAAACGAACCAATACCATACCTCGATACTTTCTAAACTGTTCACACTTTAATTTCCTTTAATACCGCAATACTGCCTGCTTACCTATAAGAAATCCCGGATTTTACACTCTTGAGTCCCGCAATTTATAGTACTAGCAGTATAACACGTAAACTCACAGGAAAATCAAAACAATAAATCAAAATAATAAATTATGCGAACAATTAAGATTTTCGACACAACCCTACGCGACGGAGAACAATCGCCGGGAGCAAGTATGAACTTGCGGGAGAAACTTGAGGTTGCTCTTGCTTTGGCAGAGCTTGGGGTGGATGTGATTGAGGCGGGATTTGCGGTGGCGTCGCCTGGCGATTTTGAATCTGTGCGCGAAGTTGCACGAATAGTGCGCGGCAGTAGTGTTTGCAGTTTGGCAAGATGTGTTGAGTCAGATATTGACGCTGCGGCGGAATCTCTCAAAGAAGCAGAACAACCGCGAATCCATATTTTTCTTGCAACCAGCCCAATTCACCGCGAATACAAACTCAAAATGACGGCAGAACGCAATATTGAATCTGTACACGAAGCTGTAATTTATGCACGGCGATTTTGTCCCGATATAGAATTTTCTGCTGAAGATGCGACACGATCTGAAATCGATCATCTTTGCCGTGTTGTCGAAACCGCCATAAGTGCAGGCGCAACAACCGTAAATATTCCCGATACCGTTGGATACGCAACACCAACAGAAATGTACGAGCGAATAAGCACATTAATGAATCGCGTTCCAAATATAGATAAAGCTGTTATTAGTGTGCATAATCATAATGATCTTGGGATGGCGGTTGCGACTAGTTTGGCGGCGGTATTGGCGGGGGCAGGACAAGTTGAATGTACGATAAATGGGTTGGGCGAGCGGGCAGGCAATTGTTCATTGGAAGAAGTTGTCATGGCAATAAAGACAAGGCACGACGTTTACAACGCTAAAACAAGAATCATCACCCCAAAACTCGTACCGACAAGCAGATTAGTGGCAACCGTAACCGGTCTAAAAGTTCCACGAAACAAAGCAATTGTCGGACAAAACGCATTCGCACACGAATCCGGCATCCACCAAGACGGTATGTTAAAAAATCCGACAACCTACGAAATTATGTTACCGTCAGACGTCGGGTTTCAAAAAACGGATTTAGTGCTTGGTAAACACAGCGGCAGGGCTGCGTTGGCGGATCGCGCGAAAACGTTGGGGTTTGAGTTGGATGCAGATCAATTGGCAAAGGTTTTTGTCGAGTTTAAAAAACTTGCAGACCGCAAAAAGAGCATTTACGACGACGATATTTTAGCTTTGATCGAACAGAACATACACGAACAACCCAATAATTCTAATACAACAAAAGAAGTTTGGTCGCTGGTTGCTTACAACTTACAATGCTGCACCGGAGGCGAACCAACGGTAACGTTGACTTTACGTTACAAAAATAAAGAATACACAAAAGAAATCAGCGACGGAGACGGACCGATTGACGCCATCTTTCTGGCAATCCGCGACATAACCGGAGCCGATATTTCACTAAAAGAATACAGCGTACAAAGCGTAACAGGCGGACAAGACGCACAAGGGGAAGTTACTATTTTGATTAATAAAAACGGCGATACATATCGCGGCTATGCGGTTTCAACCGACACCATCGAAGCAAGCACTACCGCAATTCTAAACGCAGTAAATCGAATCTTGTTGAAATCAGAATTGAGAGTTCAGGACTCAGAATTATTGGAAAACTAAATTCTCAGTAACTATTCAGTCGCGAGCTTCAATTGTTTAGAAAAAAGTGGCTAGGGAATAAAAACTAAGTAGACTAAAACGCAGCGTTCTAAAATAAACAACCCTTGTTTATCCAATTTCCCTTTAGTAGCAAACAACGTCAAAAAAAATGCGTCCTTATGCCCTTATTCTTTTTCTTTCGATGGTAAATTTAAGACAATATCAAACAAAACATAAGGGCATAATGACGTGTTGTGGGGAATTTTTAGCTACTAATGGTAATTTGACAAATAAGGGTCGGAATATTAGGATCCATTCGGAAAACAATGTTGTCCAGTGCGGATTTATTGGGCTTGGGTAACAGAATTGTTACCGATAACACACAACTGAATAGTTACAATTCTCAAAAAGTTAGCCGAATCCTTGTTCGAGTTTAGTATAGTCGTCCCTGAAAAAGTCTTTTTGTTGTTTTAATGGTAGCCAACTTGTTCGCGGCGAGTTCGTTTGAGCATCTGAATGGGGACTCCTTGTCAATTAATTTTGATACTAGACCTTTTCGCTAA
>JAITDV010000175.1 GCA_031282385.1 Planctomycetaceae bacterium
TCAGATGCGTTACAGGAATACCTCCAACCGTCGCACAACTCAACAACGGAACCATTGTATCGCCATGACCGCCAAGCAACATTGCCTGAACATCCACAACACTCACATTCAACTCCTCCGCAATAAACGACCGGTAACGTGCAGTGTCTAAAACGCCGGCTTGCCCAATAACACGCTTGCGGTCAAAACCAGAAACCGTCAACGCGCGTTGTACCATTGCGTCAAGTGGATTACTCACAACAAGAAGTATTGCATCCGGACTTGTTTTAGCAATTTCACCGACAACCGAACCGACTATTTTTGCATTTGTTGCGAGTAAATCATCACGGCTCATTCCGGGTTTACGCGGAATACCTGCCGTGATAACAACTACATCACTATCGGCAGTATCCGCATAATTAGTCGTTCCAACAACACAGGAATCAAAACCAAATATCGGAGAAGCCTCAAATAAATCAAGTGCTTTTCCTTTCGGCATATTCTCCGTTTGAGGAATATCAAGTAAAACAATATCGCCGAGCTCTGCGGCGGCTACCCAATGAGCAGTTGTCGCGCCGACGTTGCCGGCGCCAATAATACTAATTTTTGATCTTTTCATTTTTGAAAGTTGTTTTAAACTGTTCACACTTTAAATTTCATTTGCCGCCGCCCGATAACCTATCGGAAAGCAGGCTTTTACGCTCTTAAATAACTCAATCTAAATCACGAACAGTATAAAGAAAAGTTAAACGGGAAACAACGAAGGCGTTATTGTCCGGTTTTTTCTTTTTTTGACAAGTAGGGAGGAAAAATCCAGACCTACAGTATTAGACCTTTTCGCTAACCTGTAGGAGATCATCCTTGACGCCTCCGATGGGGGGGAATTATTCCTCTCCCTCGAAGGCGTCTTCTTATTCCCATCCTTCGGAGGGGTTAGGGGTGGTCTCGGAGGAGTTAAAGGCGGTTTTTTGTTGTAGGTTTTTTGTTGCGTTGATGTATTTTTAGGTTAGAGAAAAGGTCTATTCTTTAGATATAAAAACCGCATTTGAATTAAATAATACAAAAATATCAACCTCAATAACCTCTAACTTTTGACCTCTACCTAACTAATCTCTCGTTTATCATTTCAAGCAAATTGATCCAATCAATTAAAATGATCATGTCCCCTTATATCAATTATTACAAATAATCAAATTAAACGGTTGAAAAAAGGAAAAAGTGTTGTGTATTGTGGGCAGATTTGGTGAATCTGAAAAAATAGATATACGATAACGGTTGAGTGTTTTGGCGATAGTTGGCGAATTATTGCCGGTTTGTTGTATTGGTAAATCGGATTAAATGTACAAAAAATAACGGCATAATTTCGATTGCGAAGATAAATTCACAAGAACAAAAATCAGAAAAATTGTCAATAATATCAATTTTTCTGTTTGGTTTTGAATTTGAAAAAGAATAACCAAACTTTCATTTCAGGTGAAATAATGAGAATCGGATATATAACCATAATCAGTATTTTGACAATATTCGTAATTATTCTGGCAACATTCTACTGCGTCGAAATAAATGAAATCAAATCGATCAGCAATAATTTTGAAAATAAACATAAATTATTTGAACCAATCCAGAGCGGTTTGAGTAAAGTTGTCGTAGAAACGGAGGCGTCTCTTGCTGCCGCCGAAAAAAAAATTATTGACAATAACGCCGCATTAAACAAAGAACATCTTAAACAATCCGCCAGAATTGCCGGAGACCAAATCAAATTGCAACTTCAGGAACTCGTCACCGCCGCAGAAACTTTGGCAAATATAAATTCAATCCAAAAAAACAGTATTGAGCGGAAATCCAGAAGTACAAATCCAAACAGTATTCTTATAATTCCAGCAGTAAAACAAAATTATTATCAAGAAGTTGCTTTCCGAACACTCCCCAAAAAGAGACAATCAAACTCCACAGAACAAAAACGCACAAACACAACCACAAACCAAATAAAACAAATTCAAAATATTGAAAATAAAACAAAAATTACAAAACTCAAAACAGAAAATATTAATCAAGAGAACAACAAAATTGTTGCTGACAATATTGATGAAGTTGTTGTAATTCCATCGGATATTCCAAATTATTTTATCGAACCGATACAACCGCAATCTATCACGCCTACAGCCAAAATCGCATCAAATTTTATCGTTACAAAAAATCAAACCGAATCTAACCCAACCGAACCCAATCCAATACAAAATAAAAAAGATTGTGAAGATCAAAAACAAAAAAATGAAAATGCCATTGAAACACAACCCAAAACCAAAACCGAAATCAAACCCGAAACTAAAATAATAACATCTGAAAATACGTCGATTATTAAGTTTGATATTGATTGGAATAATTGGGACAAAATTGAAAAAGGAATCGGCACAAATGAAAATAATAACCCACAATCAAAAGAAACCAAAGAAATCAAAGAAATCACCACACAACCTATAATTATTGAATCCGATCCTAAAATTGAAATAATTAATGACTTGATAATCATTGATGGAGCGCCTTCCGATCCGCAAGATATTGAACCTTCAACTGATTCAGAACCAAAAAAAGATACTGCAAAACCCGAAACGAAAACTGAAATTGTAAAACCCGAAACGAAAACTGAAATTGTAAAACCCGAAACGAAAACTGAAATTGCAAAACCTGAAACGAAAACTGAAATTGTAAAGCCCGAAACGAAAACTGAAATTGTAAAAACCGAAACGAAAACTGAAATTGTAAAACCCGAAACGAAAACTGAAATTGTAAAACCCGAAACGAAAACTGAAATTGTAAAGCCCGAAACGAAAACTGAAATTGTAAAGCCCGAAACGAAAACTGAAATTGTAAAGCCCGAAACGAAAA
>JAITDV010000212.1 GCA_031282385.1 Planctomycetaceae bacterium
ACAACGAAAAACCGCCTTTAACTCCTCCGAGACCACCCCTAACCCCTCCGAAGGAGGGGAATAAGAATACGCCTCCGAGTGAGGCGAATAAGAAGAAACATCCGAGTGAGGCGAATAAGAAGAAACATCCGAGTGAGGCGAATAAGGAGACGCCTCCTTCGGAGGCGAATATTCCCCTCCTTCGGAGGGAGCAGGGGTGGTCTCCTACAGATTAGCGAAAAGGTCTATTATCAAAATTAATTGACAAGGAGTCCCCATTCAGATGCTCAAACGAACTCGCCGTGAACAAGTTGGCAACCATTAAAACAACAAAAAGACTTTTCAGGGACAACTAACTATTCAGTCGCAGGATTCAATTGTTTTAAAAGGGGTCATGGAATAGAGAATAGGAACTACGCAGACAAAAACGCACCAGACAGAATAGTTACGATTAATTAACTCAAAACATTAATTCCACTGAAATATATGTAAATTCAATTGCGGCATGTATATACTGATCGTATATAAAATTGCGTGGCTCAAGAACGTAAAAACCTGCTTTCAGAGAAGTTAGGCAAGCAGGCGGTGACAAACGAAATTTAAAGTATGAACAGTTTATTATTTTTCAAATTGAAAAATAATCAGAGATTTTTTATGTCGTAGATTTCTATAATCGGTACAGTTCCCAGATTCCACGCACCAATTCCGCCTTTTCGGATTGTTTTGATGTAAACTGGTTTTGTGTGTTTCTTGAAATATTCGTCAACATTAGTTTGTAATCCTGATCTGTTTTGAGTTACATAATATCTAATTCGTTTAGCTTTAATTTTATCTTTGTTGCCTGATTCGGATGCAGCGTAAAAATCCGGTAACAATATTCCATCTGACCGATAAATCGAAAACGTATCAGGTGAAAATTTGGAAAATAAAATCAATTCATCCTTGCCCGTATTTGCATTCAACCAATCAATAACCTCCCGATCAAATCCATCCCAATAATACGTCGGCTCCATTCCAATTCTTGTTGCCCCGGATAATCCGCCAACCATAAAATTGTAAAACGATAACCATTGCGGCGCATACCAGAACATGTTAAACAACGATACCGCAAAAATTATTAACGTACAAATTTGTCGAAAAAATTTTTTTGTTACAAAAATTCCGGCGATTTTTTTTGTCTGCCAAATTTCCGCAGCACCTATGCCCGCAATAATTCCCAAAAAAATATACGCCCCCACAAATAACCTCACACCATCATGTACCGGCATCCCTGGTAACGCCCGAACCAAAAGCAATATAATCATATTCAAAAATAAAAGTAATCCAAATCTCCACCTACTTAAACCAGACTCAGAAATTTCGTTACATTTAATCGCACCAAATAAAATCGAACAACAACCAACAATAAAGAACAAAAATAAACCTGCCGGTATCGTTATAATTGTCCAAAATATCGTATTGTAAAACGGAAGCGGATGATGCAAGTCATAAAGTTGACCAATAAACATGATTGGAATGTTGATCTCTCTATAAATATTTAACAAAAAAAATCGATGTACTCCAGTAAATGGGTTCGACCAAAACGGAGGATTGAACAAGATAAAAGTTGCAGTTGAAATTATTGTTACAATAATTAAATGTTTCAAATGAACAAATTTGCGCAACGATTTATCCAGTGAAAGAACAATAATTGCCCAGATTGCAAATGGAATTGGAATCGCAAATCCCGTAAATTTAGCAGAAAAAGCTAGACCCAAACAAAAACCGAAAATAACAGCTCTTCCCACATTTTTAAACGGAATCTGAAACGCTGCCAGACAACAAATCCACGACGCAATAAAACACGAATCCCATGTTGCCATTTGTAACACAGCGAAAAGACGCGGAATCAAAAGAACCGACATAACCGCAAAACATGCAACCGTTCGGTTAAACTCTTGCCTTAAACGATACAATAAAACCGTAAACGAAATTGATACGAAAAAAATTGATATACTACGTAATCTGAATTTTTTGGAGAAAAATTTTTCAGGTAAAAGAAATTTACCTGTTGCCGCAAGAATTATAGGCAATTGCGGATGTCCTTCGTTATTAATTGTTCCGCTCCACTTTACAGGAAATTCATCCGACCGCCTCGAAACTTCACCCTCATCCCAAGTAAGCGGCAACAAAGACGACGTAAAAAGAAAAAGAAAAAAAAACAAAAAAAATACCAAAAAACCTTTCAATATTCCCGCCGCATATAAATTTTCTGTTTTCAAGATTGTGTTCATACTTGCCACGTCCCCAATAGAACAAATTTCTTTTAAAAAGTAACTATTCAGGTGTGCGTGTTTTTAGAGGTTATACTTTAATTGCAACAAAAAGAGGGGTAGGAACGCAGGCGTCTCGCCTGCCCTAAGCCTGTCTAACGTTCAGTAGCTTCATGCAAACGAGACGCCTGCGTTTCTACGTGCTTCATTCTTATCCACGAACATTTACTTCCTAAACAATTGGATTGTAGGAATTCTGTGATTGAATAGTTACGAATTACTTTTGTGCTTCGTTTAATAACCACACGAGCAAACCTTTTTGAGCGTGCAGTCTGTTTTCCGCTTGCTGGACAACTTTACTTTGGCTTGAATCCATTACATCGTCTGTTATTTCCAGTCCGCGTCTTGCAGGTAAACAATGTAGAAAAATTGCCCCGCGTCCGGCAGCTGACATCAATTTGGAGTTTACTTGGTACGGACTCAAAATCTTTTTGCGTTTTTCTTCCTCTGATTCTTGTCCCATACTTACCCAAACATCCGTATATATTGCGTTCGCATTTTTTACCGCCTTGAACGGATCTTCTGTCAACTCAATCTCAAAACCTTCAACCTTGTCTTCTCCAATCAGCTTATCTATTTTGTCAACATCAAATTGAAACTGCCGCGGCGCAGCAACAGAAAATTTCATCCCCAACTTCGCCGACGCACGTAACAAACTCACCGCAACATTGTTCGCATCACCTACCCACGCAAGTTTACACCCGCGTAAATCGCCAAAAATTTCTCGCAACGTAAATACATCCGCCAACGCCTGACACGGATGCGCACTGTCCGTGAGACCATTGATCACTGGAACAGTACTGTACTCCGCCAAATCAACCACACTCTGATGCTTCATTCCACGAAACATAATCACATCAACCATTGAACTCAAAACTTCAGCAATATCCTTGATCGATTCGCGTTTCCCAAAACCGATTTCACCGCCAAGATACATTGCCCCGCCGCCAAGTTGAAACATACCCGTCTCAAAACTAACCCGTGTTCGCAACGACTGCTTTTCAAATATCATTGCCAGCATTTTATTGGGTAAGTAATGCCGATATTCGCCTTGTTTAACTTGATGTTTTATCGTTGCTGAAAGTTCAAGTATATGGTGAAACTCATCAACCCGAATGTCATTAAGTGTAATAAAATGTCGCATATTTTATCTTAAAAAATTTTTCGTAACAAAAATTATAAATATTACAACTTCCCGATCACACCGAATAAACCCTATTGCCCATCACAACTGTAACCGAAAATAAACAGCTCAATTTTACACGCCAAAATTAAAATTGTCGATAGACACAATTTGAAGGCGCGTAATCATTCCGTGAGATTTTCCTTGTTGGTAACTATTCAGTCACGAGTTGGCAATAATCCAAAGATTGTGTGACGCAAGAACGTAAAAGCCTGCTTCCCCAAAGGTAAGCAGGCAACGGTAAAGAACAATTCAAATGCGGACAGTTTAAGCTGGACTTTTGCCCAATACATAACAACTTTTATTAAAATAGCAGAAGATTAAATCTTACTCAATTTCGGCATATATTTTGAACCCCAAAGATGCAGAAATTATTGAAACGGAATTTAAGAAACACACGGCTGAATAGATACGATTTTCATTTTTGACTAACATAATTATTGTTACAATAATGTATCAAAAAGTAGTAATTTGATACACATTTCACACTCAAATTTATAGTGTTAAACGCCATTTGTAAAAGTTCAGTTTAAAAGTATTCATTACTTTTTTCTTTGGCTTTTATCTGGTGTTGGTAATTTATGTCTTGATTTGTTCATCATGTCGTCAAGTTCTTGCGTGAAATCCCGCACATCTGAAAAACATAAATATACACTTGCAAATCTTACATACGCAACTTGATCAAGTTCACGCAAATACGACATTGCACGCTCACCAATAAAACGACTTGAAACTTCAGAATAAAAAGTAGAATTAACATCACCCTCAACTTGGGCAATAAGAGTTGTAATCTGATCCGCACTAACCGGACGCTTCCAACACGCACGTTCAAGTCCGCACCGCAACTTCTCCCGATCAAACGGCACACGATGACCATCATTCTTGACAACTTGAATTGACGTAACCTCCACTCGCTCAAACGTAGTAAAACGCTTGCCGCAGTTACAACACTCACGCCGTCGACGAATTACACTACCATCATCACTCGTCCGCGTATCAACAACACGATCATTGTCCTGATGACAAACCGGACATTTCATAAATCAACTAACTCCCCATATATTCCTTGATTTTTCTGTAAAGAGTCCTCTCTCCAATTCCAAGCATGCCTGCTGCCAACTCCCTGTTGCCGTCAACTATCTCCAACGTCTGCATTATTGCAAGACGTTCTATCTCCGCCATCGTCTTGCCGGCTAACTTCGGTATTGCATCAGAACCCGCATTATCTTGCAAACCCCGATCCCCAACTTCAGATTCTTTGCCAACTTCCGATTCCAAAACCGACTCCGCCGATAATTGCTCCGCTAACTCACCTTCGCCAACACTGACACCAACATTATTTTCCTCAATGCCGCCCCCTCCAACCTTGTCCGAAAACATCAAAACACCCCCCAACTCCTCCGGTAAATCATCAATGTCAATTATCCCATCATAATCAACTACCAACATACTTTCCGCAACATTACGCAATTGACGAACATTGCCCAACCAATCATAATCAAAAAGAATCTTCCGAACCCGTTGCGTTATGCCGTTAATTTTCTTGTTATAACGCGAAGAAAAGAATTTCAGAAAATGATCAAGCAATACCGGAATATCCATCTTACGCTCACGCAACGGCGGAATTCTCAATGTTACTACTTTTAAACGATGATATAAATCTTGCCTAAACGTTCCGGCTTCTATCGCCTCTTCAAGATTGCGATTAGTTGCTGATAATATCCGTACATTAACTTTTATTGTGTCGTTTGCTCCGACTCTCGTAATCTCACTGTTTTCCAATACACGCAACAATTTAACTTGCGTTGACATTGGCATATCACCAACTTCATCAAGAAAAATTGTACCGCCGCTCGCGTATTCAAATTTGCCAATACGATCAGCTACCGCCCCCGTAAACGCACCCTTGACATGCCCGAAAAATTCACTCTCAAGAATATTCTCACTCAACGCACCACAATTCAAGGCAACAAAAGGCTTACTTTTACGCGGACTATTTTGATGTGTTGCTTGAGCAAAAAGCTCTTTGCCCGTTCCCGTCTCGCCTTGAATAAGCACCGTAACATCCGTTGCCGCAATCCGCTTCAACCGATCTATTATTGCCAACATCTGCGGACTATTGCCAATAACACCTTTGAATCCGAATTTCTCATCAAGCCGCTGCTTCAAATCACGATTGATCCGCCGCAATTGAGAACTCTCCACCGCACGCTCGGTTATTGTCCGCAGTTGCTTCAAGTCAAGAGGCTTTTGTAAATAATTAAACGCGCCAAGTTGCATCGCTTCAACCGCTTTGCCCACAGAATTGTGAGCAGTCATCACAATAACCTCTGTCTCCTCCGAAATCTGCTTAACCGCCTTGAGAATCTCAATCCCACTGTCCTGACTCTCAAGCATAAGGTCTGTAATAATAACATCAAAATATTTAGACTCGGCTTTGTATAACGCATCCTTTTGAGAATGCGCAACCACACAATCAGCATTGAGCTTCTCAAGACTCGCAACCACAACCTCAGCATGACTCACATCATCATCCACCACCAATATCGATAACGTCTCAGACAAATTACACCTCAATCAATATGACGAAAATCATTTATGACATCCAAACGAACTCGCTTTAAGAATTCGATAACAAAAAACATGCAGACTTTCAATAGGGAAATTCTAAAAACTCATTTTGTCCACGAATTTTCACGAAAGATCACGAATTAGATAATTTGTGCAAATTCGTGGATAAAATAAATTTATCGTCTAAATTTGTATATTTTGAAAATTTTAATAATTATGTAAAAAATAGGTTTTAAACTGTTCACACTTGAATTTTCGTTTACCGCCGCCTGCTTACCTATCGGAAAGCAGGCTTTTACACTCTTGAGTCACGCAATTTATAGTACGAGCAGTATAGAAGTTGCCAATAGATAAGTGCCACAGGTTAACGAAAATTAAATTGTAAACAGTTAATAATATCTTTTACAAATTTCACCACAGAACACAAAGAACATTGAAAAAATGATTGTTGAACAAGGAACACTAAAAACACTTGGATAAACTGTTCACACTTTAAATTTCCCTTACCGCCGCTTGATTACCTATTGGAAAGCAGGCTTTTACGCTCTTGAGTCTCACAATTTATAGTAATATACGAGCAGTATATTAATTTTCAATTCTCGGTTTTGGATTGATTATTTTTTGTCCGTTCGGTGAAGGTAAGTTCTCTAACAACTTCGGATCAATCGTATCTATCCTAATTGATTGATTCGCCGTCAACTTCTCTGCACCTTCAATAATCACCTTCGCACCAGATACCAATAAATTTTTGCCCTCCTCCGTCTCCGGCACAACTCCATAATCCGAAATTGCTGTTACTTTGATTTTCACCGGAATCGGTTTGGCTATCCATTGGCTTTCTTTACCCGGCTGCTTGTCCGCCTCAAGCGCAAGCCAAACAACCGCACCATCAGGTCGATCCAAAACAGAATCCTTCGACACAAGAATCTCCTCCGACGGATTACTAGTTACCACTTCAGCCGTAATACTCATTCCCACCTTCAAATGCCCGCCTTGATCAGAAAGCCTTACAAGCACAGGAAAAATTCTTGCCCCCGTCGGCGCATAAGGAACAATACGATGCACCTTGCCCACCACCCGAACACCCAACGAATCAACAACAACCGCAATCTCATCGCCAACCTTAATCCGATCAATAATATCCTCCGAAATCATCACCCTCGCATCAACCTCGCCAAGCGATACCACCTCCGCAATTGATGTTCCAGGCGAAAGTAATTCATTCTTACCCGTCTCTCGTTTAATAATATAACCGTCATAAGGCGCGACTATAGTTGTTCGTTTCAATTTTTCTTTCGCCTCACGATTAGCTATTTTCGCCTTTTCTAAATCCTGAACATTTTGCTCAACTAACGCCTGTTGTTGACTGCGTTCACTCTCTGTAATTGCCGTAACCATTCCAGGTCGCATAAAACGCTGCAACTCACTCCGCTCATGCTCAAGACGCCGCTCTAAACTCCGAATTTCCGCCTCCGTCTGCTCAATCACAAGTGATAACCACGTCTTGTCAATTTGGGCAAAAAGCGTCTCGCCTCCCTTAACCTGCATCCCTATTTCTATCGGTAATTCATTCACCAAACCAGACACTTCCGACGAAATCCGTGAACGTTGCACCTCAACTAAACGACCATGAAACAAACGAACATTGCTAATCGCATCCTTACGCACAACATCAACTCGAACCGGAGACGCCGGACGTACCCGACGCGGCACTTCCTTTTTATCTTTGTCCGTACCGCCCGAAACTACAGACGCAGCAACTGCTAAATTGTTGCCGGATATCCAAATACGCACAAAAAAACCAATCGCTACTCCAATCAAAATAATTATCGTAACAGTTAATAAAAACAAAAAACTAAACAACTTAATTTTCATCTCTCAAAAAAACTCCAAAATATTTTAAGCAACTCACATTCAAATTTGCAGTAACACAAACCGGCTTGTTTATCGGAAAATTTGATTTAACATTTTTGTACCGTCAAATTCTAATGTGCTGTTGGGTATATTGTCAAAAAAATTACAATACTAAAGTAACTCTATACAGTTCGTACTATGAATTGTATGACTCAAAAACGTAAAAGCCTGCTTTCTGATAAGTAAACAGGCGACGTAAAGTAAATTAAAGTGTGAACAGTTCGTCCAAAATTATTTTGAACTGATTTTGCGGAAATTTTCTTTGAGCGAACAATACAAATCGCGATAGATTGGCATTGCCTGATCGTAGATTTTTTTTGCTTTTGCGTCGGGCTTTGTTTCTTTGACAATTTTTATTGTTGCTTTACAAGCTTCCTGAATATTTTTGTACTCGCCGGCGCCTACTGCCGCAAGTAATGCAACTCCGAAAGCAGGTCCTTCTTCAGAATTTATTGTTACAACTTTTTGTCCGAATACATCAGCTTGAATTTGACGCCAGAAAGCGCTTTTTGAACCGCCGCCGGAAGCGCGTATTTGTTTAACCGGAATACCAAGTCCGGCAAAAATATCTAACGAATCCCGCAACGAAAAAGTTACGCCTTCCATAACACTGCGAACAATATGCCCGCGATTATGAGCAAGCGTTAATCCAATAAAACAACCTCGCGCAAACGGATCCGCATGCGGTGTTCGTTCTCCGCTTAAATACGGCAAAAAGAACAAACCTTCACTACCCGCCGGCGTTTGTTCCGCCTCTTGAGTAAGTAAATCATAGACATCAACCTTGCGTTTGCGCGCCGCAGAAAATAACTCCAGACAAACCGCGTTGCGAAACCATTGCAACGAACCGCCCGCCGCAAGCGTAACTCCCATCAAATGCCACTTGCCGCGAACCGCATGACAAAACGTATGAACTCGACCAAGCGGATCCGTTTTAATTTCATCACTGTAAACAAACATTACGCCGGATGTGCCGATTGATGTTGATAAGATTCCTTCGCCAACTATACCGTTGCCAATCGCACCCGCCGCACAATCGCCGGCGCCGCCAACAACCACACAATCAGTTGTCAAGCCTAACAATTTTGCAGCTTCAGAAGTCAAATTGCCCGTAACATCTTCAGACTCGTAAACCTTGCCGAAAAAATCACGATCAAGTTTAAGTTTGTCCAGCAACTCAAAAGACCAATTACGACGCGAAACATCAAGTAATAACATTCCACTTGCATCACTTACTTCTGTTGCGTACTCGCCCGTCAATCTTCGGCGTATTTCATCTTTGGGCAAAAGTACTTTTTTGAGTTTGTCAAAATTACGAGGCTCGTTGTTACGCAACCAAAGAATTTTCGGCGCAGTAAAACCCGTCAACGCCGGATTCGCGACAAGTTTAATCAACTCGTTACGTCCGCCGACGGCATCGGTTATTTCGCCGCATTCTTTTACTGTTCTTTGGTCGTTCCAAAGAATTGCTTTTCGAATTACGTTACCGTTTTTGTCGAGAAAAACACTGCCGTGCATTTGACCTGAAAGTCCAATCGCTTTAACTTCATGCGGTTTTATTTTACCGTTTTTAATAACGTTGCGGACTGACTTAATGGTTGCTTGCCACCAATCGTCGGGGTTTTGCTCGCTCCAAAGCGGTTTCGGCGCATAGCAAGGATAATCTTGTAAATTGCTCGCAATAATTTTGCCCTTGCCGTCTATTGCCAATGTCTTTGTACCGGATGTACCAATATCTATTCCAAGAAATACAGACATATTTAGATTAGTAAAAATGTGAAAAAATATAATTTGATAAAACGATTATTTTGTACCAAGAATTCGGTGATTCAAAAACTTCTGTACAAACTTTGACATAATACACCACCGAATACCAAGCACAAACAATTTAATAACTATCAACGATCAATCCCAATATGTCAAGAAGGGGGGCAAAAAAACACACGGCGGAATAGTTACGTTTTATTTTTTACAATCTTGGATCGATGGTAGTTTCTTTGCGTTCTTCAAAAATCAATCCTGCAAGTATTCTTTTGTATTCTTCATTTTCTCCATGAATACTACAATACGGAATTGCCGCCAGATTCCAGCCAAGTTCATATTCGTGATTCGAGATACTCAATTTTTTTGAAACATTTTTCTTGCGGATAAGCATCTCATTCTTGACCGGTTCAAGATAATCGAAACCATAAATAATGGTCAAATATTTTTCATTGCGAACCTTCAACATGTAAATCCGTGAACGTTCCGGTTTATTACACTTGAGAACAAGTCCTTCCGTATCAGAAGGTAAATTTGAAAAATAATCTATTAACCGTGCGATATTATTTTCGTTGCGCAAATCAATAAGAAGTCCGGCGTCACGCGAAACCATATCATATCGCTCCTTGACCGGAATGTTCTTGAACAAAATTTCCGAACCGTCAACATTGATCATCTTCAAAATGTCAAACGGACAATACTCAATCGGTTTTGCCGCTCCATAAATCGCAATCTGCTCACGATAAAACTGCAAATAACACTCCATTTCAGAAATCGGAATATGACGATAATTTTTCAAAAAACGGTAAGTTGCCTTTTTATTTGAATTGATAATTTTGTCCGATATATTTTTGTCCTGTTGAAAGAGCGCATAATTGGGGTTTTCATACTCGTCCGTTAATACCGTTTCAAATCCGGTTGATCGAAGCAATTCAAACTCGGACGCCGCAGCTTGTTCAATCAATCGATATTGATCTTCAATCAATTCTTTGCCCATCGCATACCAAGGCATCAACTCGCCGTCAAGCAGAATTATTTCAACTTCAGGATATTGTTCAAAAATTGCCGCAATTTTTTGTTGCGAAAGAATAGATTGATAGACCTGCGTTAAATCCGTAACATCATTACCGTCGTGTCCGTGCAGCCGTTTAATTCGATAACCGTTACGGCTTGTCAAACAGCATCTTGTTATGTCGCGGGAAATGTACGCTTCACAACGGCTGCCCATGTATTTTTTCTGAACGTGAATAACGTCAATTCCTTTTGCCTTAAATGTTTCAATTGCCGTTTCAATCGGTTCAATTTTCAT
>JAITDV010000234.1 GCA_031282385.1 Planctomycetaceae bacterium
CATAAAACAATCTAATTCCCAACAAAAAAACCTACTACAATTTAAACCGACTCTACGCCGGTTTGCAATAACTTCAAAACCGCTTATCCGACTTCCGAACCAATTCCTCTGACAAAACAACAAACTCAACAAACAATTAACAATGATCTCCCCAATCCGCACACTAAAACTGTTGCATTGTCCGCCCACAATGATAAACAACACAAAATTCACACTAAATCGCAACAACTTAACAAAGAGAAAAATCATAAAAATTAAACCGTTACAAATATAGACTGCAATCACTATGCCGTCGCTGACAATACGCAAGAGCCGTCTTGCCAACATGATAAAAATATTGACCTTTCATGTCAAAAATATATTTACGGCAATGATTGTTCGTGTGATTTTTGCAGTCAATCTATTAGTTGTGATTCGGGTGAAATTGTTGCTGAAACGTGTATTGGTATGTTATTTCGTCAAATTGCCAAATTGCGTTATGCAAGATTACAACACGATGCGAAACATAACGGACAATGTGATTGTTGGCTTTGCGCTAATCTTGATAATCCCGATATGATGGGCAACGGAATCTGGAATTCGTATCGTGTCGCTAAATTCGGACAAACAAGTGGTATTTTGCACGCTTCACCAAATATGATTTTGTCCAGACCTGATATTGCAACTCACTTCAACGCCGAAGTACAAAGCCGAATTTGGGCTGATTACCGCCAATTTAATAACGCCGCCGCAATCGCAATTTTATTGCCGAACAGAAATACAATTATACGAGACCGCTCAATAAATCTGTTTACTTTTGGAATAGAAAAACGTATCGGTGCGCAAACGTCGTTGGAAGTTCGGATTCCGCTGTTGTATCAATTCGGTTCGGATTCGGCATTCGCAGGCAGCAGATGGCAAAATTTGCAAAGAGCCGGCGCAAGTGAATTAGGTAATATCACTTTCTCAACCAAATATGTTTTTGCCCGTACAAAAAAAATCACATTGACCACAGGATTAGGTGTTTCGTTGCCGACGGCAGATGATTGGAAAATTACAAATCATAACGCTGCAATTGAAAATAAAGCCTACAACATCGTTCCATATCTTGCCGCTCAATGGCATCCGAATGACTGTACATTCGGACATCTATTCATTCAATCAGATATTCCAGTCAATAAAAATAAAATCTGCTTAAACAATTCAGAAAGCAAAATTGAAGAATCTCAATTAGTACAATTCGGCATACAACTCGGACATTGGTTTTATCGTAACGAATATGGAATGTACACGTGCCGCATTGGTGGATTCATTGAAGTTGATTATGCAGCCGCGGTCAATTCGGCAGACAAAATTACTCTTACCGACAATAATAATTTCATTGGAATTAATTCAACAAAGAATAAACCCGATAACTTAAATTTTATTGCCGGTTTACCAATTACATTCGGACAATTTTCAGTCAACAACGCCGTAATTGTACCATTGTCAAATGACCGTCCATTTTCAATAGCATACAATTTTTCACTTTGCCGGAAATTTTAAACAATTCTAAGTATTTCACGACAAGAAAACATTCCACTGAAAAAATACGGGAAAATGGAATAGGGAATAGGGAATAGGAACAAAGCAGACAAAAACGCAGCGTTCTAAAGTAAACAACCCTTATTTATCCGATTTCCCTTAACAGCAGACAACCTCCAATGCGCCCTTATGCCCATATTCTTTTGAAGATGATAATATTACCAGGAACGCAAGCGTCCCGCCTGCATGAAACTACGGAACGTTATTTTGTTATGGCAGGCGAGACGCCCGCGTTCCTAAAACCTTCAAAGTATATCAAACGAAACATAAGGGCATAAGGACGCGTCGGGAGGAATTTGCTTGCTACTAAGGGGAATTGGACAAATAAGGGTTGGAATATTAGAGCTGTTCGGGAGACGATGTTGTTCCGCGCGGATTTATTTAGCTTGAGAAACAGAATTATTATCTGATAAAAAAACATGCGGCTGAATAGTTACGTTTATTATTACTTTTGATTACGGTGTAATGTATATTTTGGGGTATTGCCAGAAGTTTTTTAAGATTTCAACTATAGGAACGAATACAATAAATTAAACTGGAAGTAAAATACTATGAAATTTTATAGTTTACGTGTACGGTTATATTTTTTTGTGTTGTGTTGAAATATTGAGGGAGTTGTAGTGTATATATTTTCACGAGTAACAATAATTGGAGTTGGTGCGATTGGCGGTTCGGTTGGACTTGCGGTGAAGTTGCGTAATATTGCGCAAACGGTAGTTGGAATTGATACTGATATTAATGCGTTGCAGAGGGCGTTGAGTTTGAGGGCAATTGATCATGGAGTTTCTGATCTTGATGAGGGTATCAATGGTTTTATGCCGCCGGTTTTTTCAAGTCATTCTGGCAATAATATAGTGAAACGGCATAAACCAGAAATTGTGATTATTGCAACCCCGGTTTCATTTGTCGGACGATATGTAATTGATGTTGCCAATATTGTACGCAATGCTGATTATTTGCGGAATATTTTGATTACGGATGTTGCAAGTACAAAGGAGACGATATGTTCGCAATTTTATGATCTTTGTGCTAATCCGCTGCAAAATGATTGCCGTTTTATTGGTTCGCATCCGATAGCTGGAACGGAAAAAAGCGGTGTTGAGAATGGCGATGCGAATCTTTTTGTGAATCGTCTTGTAGTGATAACGCCGTCGGATTCGTCGCGTGAATTGGATATAGCGATGTTGTTACGTTTTTGGCAAAGTCTTGGCGCGATGGTGGTGAGCATGGGATATACGGAACATGATCGAGTTTTGGCTAGAACAAGTCATTTACCACATTTGATCAGTGCGTTGTTAGCGGGGCAACTTCGCAGTGCAGACGTCAAATACACTGGTACAGGATTCCGTACAACAACAAGATTGGCGGCGGGCAAACCGGCTATATGGAAAGATATTATCGAAAACAACACCAACGCAATTTTAGAAGCAATCAAAGAATATGAAAAAGGATTAAAAATCCTGCAAGAATATATCGAAAAAAAAGAATGGAATAAACTAACCGACTTCCTAGAACAAGCAAAAAACAAACGAGACTCCCTAATATAAGTAAAAAGTTGTTCCTAAAAAAATCATTTGGTGCTATAAATTCTAGGCTTATCTAGTTGCAATTGAGTGTTATAATTTGCAAGGTAGTTATTGTTTTATCAGTGATTTTCCTTAAAACCTTGCAAATATTATCAAAATTTCTAGGATAGATAAATTGACACGAATTTGCACAAATTATTTAATTCGTGATCTTTCGTGAAAATTAGTGGACAAAATAAGTTTTTAGAAGTTCCCTCGTATTAATAACCACCACTAACCCCTCCAGAGGCAGTGCTTTCAAGGTGTAATTTTGGCAAATAACTTGCCTATTTTAACACAATTATTTTGTAAACTTCCTAAAACACCCATTTTTCTTAAACAGACGCACTTTAATTAAAAAATGGAATTTGAGTACAGTGTACAAAAATATTAAAAATTATAAAGAAATCATGAACTATCGGCTATAAAAGAACTTAAATACACCTTGAAAGTCCTGCCCCTCCAGAGGAAGGGAATCATTAAGTTCACCTCCTTTGGAGAGGGGTAGGGATGGTTAAAAACATGTTCACCAAGAACAAGTTGGCTCCCATTAAAACAACAAAAAGACTTTTTCAGGGACAATTAAGTAAAAAAATCATGGAGCAGTGACTGGAAAAACTCGAATTTGGAGGAATTGTTTTGACCATGTACGATGCTACTCTGGAATTTACGCATGAAATTGATCGGGAGGTTCATGAATTTTTGGGCGAAATTGTCTTCAAAACGGTCTTTCCACGCGATGTCGCGGTGAGTGAGACGCCAAGTCATGGTTTGCCAATCATCGACTACACACTAAGATCGCACGGTGCAATGGCTTATATTAAACTTTGCATGGAAATTCTGAATTATCCCTCCTAAAAATAGCACCACGATACTTTGCACGGCAACGAATGACCCATTTTCATTTTCCCTTGTCCCGCAGATTTTTTCCGACGGCAAACGTGAACGAAGCACAGTGACCGCTTCGACCTGCCGAAAAACACGGCGTTCACTTTCATCACCCGAACGTGCTGGTAATTCCATGTGATCACTGCGATTCGTTCCCGCCTGCCATATTGGGGGTACGAAGACGCCCGCATTCACAGAAAAAAGAGAATTACAACTTTTCTCGACGACTCAACAACGATATAATGAAGTTGTCAAATCGGTGTCGTTAAAACCACATTAATCATTCATTTTATTATTAGACCTTTTCTCTAACCTAAAAATACATCAACGCAACAAAAAACCTACAACGAAAAACCGCCTTTAACTCCTCCGAGACCACCCCTAGCCCCTCCGAAGGAGGGGAATAAGAAGACGC
>JAITDV010000309.1 GCA_031282385.1 Planctomycetaceae bacterium
ATGAAAATGGTAAATTTAACAGCGAGGAATTGTCAAATTTCATAAAAAAGAATTTGCCCAGTAAAGATGATTGGATATCCATCAAAGACCGTATTGTTAATGATAGAGAGCGTGTTAAATTTCTTGCAAAAGTGTGTTGTGATGTTAGTATTGCTACACAGGAAATTACATTTGCATTGCCTGATTATGGTGTTTCGGCTCGTGATACCGTTATTGATCGTTATGTTTGGGACAAATGTAAACAGGATTTACTCGGTAGTCAGGATACCTGGGGAGTCGTTGAACTTGGTTATATTCCACCGGAAACACAATCATCTCGTGGTAAAATCGACCTACTTGGATTCAAACCATTTCGTCCTTACACAATTGATATTGATTATTATAAAGAGTCCAGAAAAGAATTTACAACCTTGGAATGGATTGATATTTTACTTGGTGCCGTGGATTATAACGCAGCCGGTTATCAAAAGGAAACGCAAAAATTGACAATGCTTACTCGTCTTTTACCTTTTCTTGAAAAGCGTCTTAATCTGATTGAACTTGCCCGGAAGGGAACTGGTAAATCATATCTTTACGGACGTGTTAGCCGTTTTGGTTGGTTGAGTAGTGGAGGCGTAATGTCCCGTGCCAAAATGTTTTACGATATGCAAAAGAAAAGTGAAGGTTTAATTACGAATAACGATTTCGTCGTTCTTGATGAAGTACAGACGTTACGATTTTCAGATATTGACGAAATGCGTGGAGCATTAAAAGGTTACATGGAAAGCGGAACTTTTACGGTTGGTAATTATAGCGGGAAATCCGATGCCGGAGTAGTTTTAAGTGGTAACATCAACGAAAATAATATGGACGAATATAGTAACATGTTTGCTGAATTGCCGGAGATTTTTCATGAGTCTGCGTTAATAGAACGATTTCATGGATTTATTAAAGGGTGGAAAATTCCACGTTTAACCACTGAAATGAAAATATGTAATTGGGCATTAAATTCAGAATACTTTACAACCATTCTTCATGAATTACGTAGTGAAGTCGGCTATCGAAGTATTATTGACAATGTTACTGTGATACCGCCGCACTCAGATGAACGCGATACAGAGGCAATTAAACGTATTGCAACAGCATATTTGAAACTATTGTTCCCACATATTCAATCTCCGAACGATATTGGCAACAGTGGTTTACTAGATTTAAGAGATTTTGATAGATATTGTCTTCGTCCTGCAAAGAGTATGCGGACAACAATCAAAATTCAACTCAGTAAATTAGATACTGAATATAAGGGCAAAGACATTCCAGACATTCACGTAAAATAATGAAAAAACAAGTAAATCGAATTGATTGTATTGCTTGCGGCAAAAGAGAATTATCGAAAAACGAAATTGGATTAAACAAAAAAATACTTGGAAGGGAAGTCCAAGTATTTTATTGTATCAATTGTTTAGCCGCAGAATTGGATTTAACAGTAGAAAAACTTTTAAGCGCGATAGAAAATTTTAAAGAACAAGGATGTACATTATTTGAATAAATTAAACAATAGACGGCGATAGAAAGTTTGTCGAAGAAGTATTATATGGCAAAATCTTAAAAAACCCCATACATCGCAAACGAAATGAATATGAAAACAAACAATTAAATGACTTAGTTCTTAATTTAGCAGAACTCCGCTACTGGACGAAGTAAAACTATGGAGAACTTCGTTAACTCCTGCGAAATTGTAGTGGGCGATTATTGAATGGTTCGGTTGCCGTTTTTTAAATTCAAGTAAAGTGATCCTAAAAACGGGACAGAAACAGGCAATGCTGAAGAGCCCACCGTCAAGAATCACTGAACCATTGAAGTTTTGACTTTTTCCCAATCACTTTATTGGGGACTTTTTCTTTATTCTTGATCGATAATTTTTCCTAAACTTTGATATCCATAAAAAATTTACCAACGAATATTGTTATCAAAAATTTCTTATACTTCAATGACTCAACCGAAATACACCTTTGCTTGTTTTTATTGCGATAATCATGAATAAATATGTCCTTAGTTGTAAAATTTCATGTACGCTTCAAGATCAGTGAACATCTCATGAATATTTGAATAACGTAATAAGTTTCCTCTCATTTTAACGTTCTCTAAAATCGTTCAATATAAACATTATCCACTTAACGTCCTTTGCCATTTTTATTTATACCTTAGAGACGCACCCAGCTTTTGCTGTCCACCGTTACTATTCTTCTGATGAATCGCCGCTATTGCCACATGACTGGCTCACAAAACATTGATATGGGACATATCCGGAGAATTTTTGAACGAAATATTGTGACCAACGAAAGCGATGGACAGCAAAAATTAGACCAAAAATGGTCTTGTATAAGGTGTCTAGTCCTTAAACAAGCGTGTCGCGAGAGTTTTTTTGCTACAATAACAGATGTTTTTGTAGCGTCGTAATGCGAACCGGCACAGGGAGGCTGTGTTTTATTTTTGTTTCTGATTGTTTTTTGTTTCATGAAAAAGTTCTTTCTTGGGTTGGGGGTTATTACTGTACCGGAGCATCCGAATCCCGGCTTCCTTGTCGAGAGTTATTCACGTTGGACACGGCGGCAACGAAGGGATTGATAAAGTCGGAAGAAGGTTGTTGTCCATGAGTTTATGTTCAAAAAACGTAGAATGATTTGATGTCCGCTGCGAATGACTTGTGCTGAAATCGTAACCATCGCTTGTAAAAATGTTGCAAATTCCATCATCAGAAACCGGTTTTTCTGTTCCATTTCGTCTCGATTTTGATGATCGGTTACACTTAAAAGAGCCGCC
>JAITDV010000399.1 GCA_031282385.1 Planctomycetaceae bacterium
TTCCCCTCCTTCGGAGGGGTTAGGGGTGGTCTCGGAGGAGTTAAAGGCGGTTTTTTGTTGTAGGTTTTTTGTTGCGTTGATGTATTTTTAGGTTAGAGAAAAGGTCTAATAGTTACAAAATTTTAATTGTTTTCGATAATTGCCGCTGATTGAGGCGAGACGCCTTCAACTTGATCACCAAGTTGAAAAAACCGAACGTCTGCTTTGACTCCCTCAATTGCTTGCAAAATAAAGTTGCGAAATTCTGTATCACAAAATTCAAATATGTGTTCTTTGTGCCGGAAATTCAAATCGTTTGAAGTATCTTCATCAATTTTGACAACATTGTCCGGCTCGCTTGTGTTATCTTGTTCGTAATTTTCGTCTTCACTGGAATAATGGATATTGAAATCGCGATTCGGTGTTGTGATGATGATTCGTGTTTCCGGTAACAAACAACACCGCACCAACTCAAGAGCTTCTTCCAGAGAATTATGCTCAATTACTTCAGTGAGCAACAATGTCTTCCAACCAGAAATTATCGGTAATTCTTCCAACGATCCCAATAATTCAACATTATCAAGTTCAAGTTTTTTTATTCGGTTTTGGCATTGGTCAAGACAACTCTCATTCCGATCAATCGCATAATATTTTTCAACTTTTCTTGCAAACCGTAAATAATTTCCTTCACCGCAACCAACATCAATAATCACAGAACCAACTAGATTTTGTTCAATAAATTGCGAACGTTGCATGAAGTTATTTCCCATTGACAATTTAATAGTTTCCGTTTCTAGCAAAGGTTTAACTTGGGCAAATGTTTCTTCACTGCGGATTAGATTCACTTTAAATATGTAACGTATGAAATATGGAGCATTGAGGAGTTGAATAAATTTTGCGTACTTTAAGAGCAAGCAATCATCGACAAAACGTATTTCACGATTATGAATTGCACTAACTAACGCAATTACACTGACATAACAAAGAAGTTTTCGCAAAGTTTGATTGGTGCGAATGCGAACTCGAAAGAATTTTTGAGCCAAAGGTTCATACTCCAACTCGAAATCACAAAATAAATTATTGAAAATATGAAGCAACCGCTCTTTGGCATGAATACAATTAATAAGCAAAGAATTATGAAATCCTAAAGTATCATTTTCTTGCTCTTTAGACATTAGATCGTGAAAAAAAACATCCAAACAATTATTGACAAAAGCAGCTGCACTATATCGTGTTACATCGTTAAATTCAAATTCTTTGTCAATATCGTAACTAACTTTTGCATTGTGGTCTTTGAACCAACAATTGAATTGTGTTGGGTTATTCTTAGAATAATACCCAAACAACAATCCTTGCCGAAGTTGCTTAACCAACATTCCCGTCGCTGGATTCTTACGAATTAAAAAAGAAAAATTCGGATTATCACTCTCAAGTTGAATAAATGCCATTGTAATATTGTAACTTCTAAAAACCTATCTTTAGAACAGATTTGAAATACTGCCCGTCCTATAAATTACGTAACTCAAAAGCATAAAAGCCTGCTTTCCAATTGGTAAACAAGCGGCGTCAATAAGACCTAAAACGTGAACAATTAATAACTTACAAATTAAAAAGTTATCATAACTATTCAGCCGTATGCGTTTTTTTTGCCGGCAACTATTCTGTTACATAAGATTTGAAAATAAGGGTTTAGGGTTCAGAGATTGGTAAAAGCGCAATGCATTAAATCTCTAATGTATTTCCTAGATTAAAAAACCGCAATTGAATGAGGTAATACAAAATAACATTTCCCTAATACCTAAACAATTGCATGAACATAAAAAACGATCTTCGGTTTTTTAATCCGAAGATCGCTCCTTGTTATTGAGAGAAACCATTGTTCAATTTGACCGTCGAAAATCACATAAACGCTGGCTCTTCAATTTCCAAGAGATGGATTCCTGAACGTCGTTTTATTGCAACGACTTCTTGTATAAATTCTTTGAAAATACGTAAATCCATTGCCGTTGCCGATTGTGATTCGGGGTGGAATTGCGTTCCTATAGCAAGCCAATCACGCCGCAACGACTCAATGACTTCAATCACGCCATCCGGGCATCTGCCAGTTACCAGAAACCCCGGCGCAACATCATCAACAGCCATGTGATGCATACTATTGACACGAATTTCATTATCCCCGTAAACTCGTTCCATGAGCGTTCCTTTTTCAATCACCAACGCATGTCGATGATTAACATCCATCGCATCCCGATGCGGTATTGCTTTAGGTATATCTTCCGGAATATGCAGGAACAATGTTCCACCTTGCGAAACATTGAGCAACTGCATCCCAGTACCTATTGCAAGGAGCGGCATCCTTCGCTCTGCTACTTTTTCAATAAGGTATCTGTCAAAAGTCTCTCGCCGTTCATCAAGCAATTTCACCGACGAATGAAGCATAAAGCCATCACGTCGAGGATCAAGATCCGCCCCACCTACCATTACTACTCCATCGAGTTGATCGAGTACTTGTCCAAGATTCGAATCAAGCTGCTTATTATCTGGATACGGCGGGATTAACACAGGCAACGCGCCCGCCTGAAGAAGGGAGTCATAATAACCTGCACAAGCAATACTTATCGCAGGAACATTCCTTTGCGATGCACGATAGTCAGAATTGACCCCAATCAGCGGCTTCCTTGGCATTCTCTGTCCTCCATAAAGTGACAGAATCATAACACCGCCAAAACATAAAACCAAAAAAAAGCAAAAAAACCAAAATCGCTACCGAAATAATTGAGATAAAAACAAAGCAGTTGCCTATTCCAAACATCAGGCACTTTGACAATTTAATCAAAACACACCACAAAATCGGATGATTAATTTGCGAATAAGTACCTAAATAGATTCTGCAAACATCAACGTAATCCCAAATGGTGAACAGCTTATCACTGTTACCCAACACTAACACAACTAACTCAAACAGACCAAATCAATAACACAAATAAATAAACAAACGTCAAAAAAAAATTAACCAGCTGACGAAATACCAAAAACAGTAAAACGACAACCTTACTCATTAATTCATTTAACGTTTTGCAATTCACAGTCTATTAGCTACCGAGCTTATCTCAATAATCTACTACAACTAATATTAATAATAATTGAGCTAAATTAATTGAATTTGAAAAGTCATTCACACAAAACTGTTTTGTTATTGGATTTGATCTCCTATAAAATTTGGTTTTTTTTGTTACTTAATTGATAAACGTTCAGGCTGCAAATCCTCGTTCTACATAAAACCGTAAGTCGTAGCAATTATTGCCATGTGTCAAAACCGAAACATGAAAAACGCACTTTAGAATTTATTGACCCGAAAGTGTTTAATCGGGTTTGCAGGCAAAAAGCCGATGCAGGTTTGATATAAATTCCGGCGCAACTATTACAATTGTTCGGCTGAACTAACGATATACTTTTAGGTTACAATGATTAAACGAAGAAATTAGCGAAACGATTCTTAAAAATGAAATGTCGGCTCGTCACTGCCGCACTTCGGAATGCAAGTTGAGCGTGAAGTTTACTCTAGTTTTGGATGTTTGCAACCCATTTGCATATTTTGCGTAGTTTTTCGCTAAAGCATACTAGATATGGGAAATTTTCCTATTTTAACGGTTATTTCGAGACAAGTTTACTATAAATTTTAACAACTTTTTTTTGCGTAACTTGTTTCAAATTGATAAATTGTACAAAGCTAAAAAAATTCCTCAATTATTCCCTACCGTCCCAAACACTACGTTCAAAAGGGTGCAACCGAAATTTCAACCATTGCAAAATTCTAGCTAATTTTTTTAACCACATTATTTATCATGTGAATACGGAAATTTTCCGTCTTTTCATTACGTTGTTTACGGACAATTAAAAATTATAATATATTTATACATAATATATTACATTCTTTTACGGCTAAAATTTGTTTATATTATTTTGTGTGACGATGTTTTTTGTTAATAGACCTTTTCGCTAACCTGTAGGAGACCACCTCTGACCCCTCCGAAGGAGGGGAATTATTCGCCTCCCTCGGAGGCGTCTTCTTATTCCCTTCCTTCGGAGGGGTTAGGGGTGGTCTCGGAGGAGTTAAAGGCGGTTTTTCGTTGTAGGTTTTTTGTTGCGTTGATGTATTTTTAGGTTAGAGAAAAAGGTCTATTAATATTGGGCTTCCAGACAATTCCGCAAACATTAAAAACATATTTGGGGAAACATTACACAATAAAAAGTAACCGCTGAATAGTTGCTGCCAATTAACAAACTAGCTTTATCGCATTTGTCCAACTAAATTCTAACGTATGTTCAAAATAGAAGTTACTTTTTAATAGTTGAATAAAAAACGGAATTATAAATTTGATGTATTTATGATCTTAAAGATGATGTTAAAATTTGCCGATAATATCGGAAATGCCGGTTGTTTTTGCGTTTTTTGTTGCACACAATTGTTAGCCGCGAATTTCTGTATTCATAACAAATAGTCAGCTAATATTTTACAAATTTTTTCATGATCTTACGTCAAGAATTATTGTCTTTTTATTCAAAACATAACCCGGTGCAAAGTAATCATATAAAACAAAATATATCACGGATTTCGTATTTTGGATTTGTTTTGTTGGGTTTATTTTTATTTGTGATTATTCTGGTATTTTTTAGTCCGGTTCTTTATGCGTCTGCGATATTTTCTTATGCTGATAAATTTGGATCGGAAACAGTTTTTGGTGTTTGCGGTGCTGGTAACAATATTATGAGCAATAGTATTGATGATGAAAACAAAAGAGAATCTGATTATTTGAAAAATACGCTTTTTAAGCAATTGCCGATTTGTAGTATTGATTTTGAACCTTTGCCGTCCGGTTCTGATTTATCATCGTTTAGATTGACTTCGTTGACAACAAAATCAGTTACACAATCGGACATTTTGAACTGTTCGGAGAATTATCGTTACAAAAATTGTAATCAACCCTATACTTCGTCCGCTGCAATACCGCCAATAACTTGGCGTAGTAAATTTTATCAACGCAAATGTTGTATAAGAGATTATTTCAATCGTAAGTTTCCGTTGCTTAGATCAGATTTTCGCAATTTTAATAGCTATGATTCGTTGGGCAATTTGTTTGTTGCGTTTAGCGGAGCTGCGATTTTAGCGAATACTTCGTTGGATGTTGATTTTCGAAATTGGTTTTGCCAAAATATTTCGCATCCAAATTCAAACAATACCGGGCTGAATGAATTTAACGCCTTTGCAAAAGGGTTTGGCGAGATGCCGATGATTTTATTTTTTACGTTGTCAACTGCAGGTTATAAATTTTTTCCGCATTTTTTCCCGCAACTCGAAACAAAACAATCCTTTTTGGGTGAGTATGTAACAATGGTTTCACGAAGTTATATTGTTGGTACGCCAGCTAATTTATTAGGTCAGCTTTTGGTTGGTAGCGGTCGTCCGAGTGGCGGTACTTCGGCTTGGTTCAAGGGTAATTTCAATGGAGTAAGCGGTCATGCTTTTGTCGGAGCGGTACCATTTATAACTGCGGCACAAATGACAGATAATCTGTGGTTAAAATTCGTCTTTTACACCTGTTCAACTTTCACTGGTATAAGCCGAATTTATAACGATTCTCATTATCTTTCGCAAATGTTGTTAGGTTGGTATGTTGCTTATCTATCAGTCAGAGCAATATCAAAAACAGAAGACAGAAAGCTCACTCGCGGTTTAACTATTTTCCCAATTATAGAAAAAGAAAACACCGGTTTAGGAGTTATGATCAAATTCTGAAATACTACAAATTAGCAATGCATGAATTATCGTTACAATATATTAAGCGACTTCACATGGGAATAGATTTGAATAATATTCCGCTTCCGATGGTAGATTTACCGTTAGGTTTTTGGTATGTGCCTTGGAGTTTGCAATTGCTTGAAGTTCATGCGGATATTCAATATCGTGGTTTTTGCAATGACATAGACGCGAAGTTGTTTCCGACATTTCGGCAATATGACGGTTGCGTGCGTTTGATGCAAGCAGTAGCCGAAAGCTCAAATTTTATGCCGGAAGCAACATTGTTAATAGCTCATGGCGAGTCTGGAGATTTGATTGAGTATGTTGCGGCAGTTCAATGTGTACGGTATTCTTCGGATACAGGCGCAATTCAGAATATTGCCGTTTTACCAACGTATCGAAATCGCGGAATTGGCCGCGGTTTATTGCTTGGGGCGTTGTGGAATTTTAAGCGGGTGGGCATACGCAATGTTACATTAGAAGTTACCGCCGACAACTTCTACGCAACAAGACTATACCGACGGATCGGATTCTCAACAATAAAAATCTATTACAGAGAAATCGGAAATTAACAGAAAAACAAATCACAACTATTCAGTCTCAGAATATCTTCTATCCAAGATTGTTTAGCGGTTAAGGAATAGAAACGAATCAAACGGGAATACAACACAATATAAAGGCAACTTCTAAAAACCTATTTTTTACTGAATTATCGAAATTTTCAAGATTGGCAAGTTTAGACAATAAATTTATTTATCCACGAATTGACATAAATTTGCACAAATTATTTAATTCGTGATCATTCGTGAAAATTCGGGTCAAAATGAGTTTTTAGAAGTTCCCTAAAGTAGACCTTTTCGCTAACCTGTAGGAGACCACCCCTGACCCTAATACTGCTATAATTTTTCGTATCTATTGTTTTATCATTATTTAAGTCGATACTTAAAATTTTTCTTGTAATTGGTGTTTTATTTTATTTCTTGGTTCTTTCATGCGTGGAAATT
>JAITDV010000412.1 GCA_031282385.1 Planctomycetaceae bacterium
TGCGTTGATGTATTTTTAGGTTAGAGAAAAGGTCTAATATTTGCAAGGTTTTAAGGAAAATCTCGGATAAAACAATAACTATATTGCAAATTATAACTCTAAATTGCAACCAGATAAGCACAGAATTTATAGCACAAAATGACTTTTTCAGGGACAACTAAATAGTTACGTATTTTTTTCTATCCATTTATTGTAACGTTAAGTGGTTTTGCGGTGCTGATTAGCCAGTTTGTTACTGTGAATTGTTTTAAGGATGCGTTTATTTTTATGGTTAAATTGGATTGTGGTTTTAATTCGTGGTCTTGGTTTTCAATTTTTAACCAGCAAGTGATGTCACTTTTGTTCGTCAAAATTAGAGTTCCTGCATTGTTTTTTATTTCTACACAGGCGTTAAATAATTTTTGCACAACTTCCGGTCTGCCCAAAATCATTCCCGCAACCCAACCAATTGTTCGCTTTGCAAAAAACGCATCTCGAATTGCTTCTTGCGTTCTTTCTTCCGCTAAAATTAATGTCATTGGTCTCATTGGATTTTGATTGCCGTATTTATTCCACTCTGACGGATGAATATCGCTGTTTGCAATCACAGCTAAATCTTTCTCGTTGCACCAATCTCCAACAATTGGATAAAATTCAGTACCATTGAAAATTTCTATTCCGTGCAACCATCCCTTGCGTCTGATTTCTTCGTGATCTTGCGTAAAAGACATCGGCGTGCCTTTTGGCAGACCACCGCTTTTCGGCGCAATCCAACCTGGATGATTCCACTGTATAAACGCACCTTGCCCGACCGCCAGCTCCACCATCTTACGCCAATCCTCAACTGCATCCGCAACCGGATTTGTATCTTTTAGAAATAGAGCGTTGAGATGACCTGGCGGCATTTTTCGTTTCGTTATTTCCGCGCCGCGTACAAGAATCAGATTATGCCGTTCCGCTTCTTTTTTGGCAAAATTATAACTGATATTGTGATCGTCGTTGTGTTCTTTGAGTTGTGTTGCTTTGCCGCCTAAAAATATGCGATACTCAATATGGTCCGTAATTGAAATTACATCAAGTCCATTTTCTACAGCTTCCCGAACTCTGTCTTGCGGCATAACAAGCCCGTCCGAAAAAAGCGTATGAATATGAAAATCGCCCTTTAAAACTTTGAATCCGTTGACGTCGGGGATTTTTATTTTTCTAGGTTTTCGTTTCGGATTCTCAATCTCATTTTTTCTCACTGCAAAAAACGGATCAACTTTTTTTGAGTCAGTTGTCCCAGTTTCGCCGGCTACAAATTCTATCGGCAACGCTGCCGTCGCAGCTACAGTACTCAACATCGCCGCCGCTTGCAAAAATTCACGTCTGTTTGACATTTTATATTTAAGGGTTAGAAAATTTCTGAATACTAAATTCGTAATATTACAAAAAATAAACAATTGTATCCGTCTGTTTATCTGCCAATACAAAAGTATTGAATTAGTTGCTTTTTGTCCAACCTGCTGCGGGACGAGTTTTGTTTTGATCGGAAATTTTAGGAACGAAATCATTTGATTGTAATTGATACATCGGCTTACGAAATTCAGGAAAAAATAATCTATTGATACCAGCTTCACGATCATAACGTTTGATCCAATTGGACAAAAGATATTCTGAATAATTATTATTTAATTCGTTTGAAGTATTTGGCGGTTTAGTTTGCCAAGCTAATGATACATTTTGAAAATCGTTTTTGTTCCCGTTCCATTTGAATGTGGCGTTGATTTTATCCGGTGTGTTTTTGCCGACGAATTCAAATAACGGCATATTGTTGAGAAGAAACAACGACGATTGAATATTACAATCGATTCGGGTTGGTTCGGGACTGTCTGTCAACAATCGTGTAAACGGTTGACGGCTAGCAAAAGTAACACGTTCAAATGTAATTCGCACCGGTTTGGCGAAATTGTCTCGTTTATTTTCTTCAATTTGGAGAAACGGCTTTGCGGTAGCAATGATCGATTGCCCTGCAACAACATCAATTCCCGAAACAACCTCACTCTGCAACACTGTTGCTTCACCTCGAATCATGGAATTATTCAAATTGATGTTTAATTGATTTGTTGATTCGGGCGGTTTTACGTTATTGTTTTGTTCGTTTGCCAAATTTCTGCCTGGTATAAAACGTTCCATCATTGCGTTGTCCAACTTCAATATGTCGTTGCTTGCTTCAGTAAAAAATCTACTGCTGAATCCCCAATCAGTCAGAAATTGTGTACCGTCCAATCTTCTTGGCAATTGACTGCTGCGAAAAAACGCGACGTCTTGATGATACGGTAAAAAATTTGTTGTCGCGTTGGCAATCGTAATTACAACATGCGAAAAATCAAATTTGTTCTTACCAATAATATCAAATAACGTCCACCGTGAAGCAAGCACATCTTGACTGATTCGCATTTCAATTGACACATCCAAAAATTCAACCTCACTTGAATTAACTGTGATCATACTTCTTATTCCCGGTGCGGCGCCTACTGTTTTTGCCGGTTCAAATAATATCACCGGTCGATAACCTTCCGCCGCAACAAAACTAATATTTTGATTGCTGATATTGAGCGGCTCCGCAACAAGAAAATCATTCCAACGTAATTCAATAATCGAATTCGTAGCTGCTGCTTCGATTGCAGATTTAAGATTCGTGTAAGTTCGTATTCGTCCTGGAATCAATTCATTTGAATCCGCTGGAAAATCAGGATCAAACCGCACATCAAATGTCGGATCAACACGCAACAAAGAACGCCGAATAAATTTTGAATTTGTTGAATTATCTGTTGAGTCGTTGTTTGTTGCGGTTTGGTTTGTTGTTGAATTTTTTGTTTTGATTGACGCGGTAATATACGTTTCGGGTAAAACTATAGAATTGACCGGCGCCGGAGCAAGATGTACGCCGAATTGATTTTTTTCAAATAATCGTAACGTAAAATCATCTGCATTATTTCCATTGCCGTAATACACCGTTTCAAGTATTGGATAACGTGCTTGTATTTGTTTATCGAAGTTGGTTATATCTTTTGCGGTAAACTGATTTATCAGATTTTTTTTTGTTGGTTCGGTTGTTTGTGGTACTTGCGTTGTTTGAGTATTATTTTTGTTGTTTGAAATAGGTTGTAATGGTTCAGGAAATTTCGGCAATTCGAATTGTCTTGATTTATTGCCAACAATATTCATCAAAATAAAAAAACATATCAAAATTACAAATGTTGACGACCAGATAGCATGTTTCAAAAAGAATGGCGGCTTTTTTGACGTTTTCATTGTCCACGAAATATTACCGTGTCCAACCGGTTGCATTCCTATTTTTCGTGCAATTGCAATCAGTGCGGTAATCAAAACATCGGGTGATTGGAAACGTTGACGCGGGTCTTTTGCCATCATTTTTTGTATCAAGGTTGCGACTTCGGCGGGAATATTTGGTTGAATTTCGCGTATATCGGGCGGCAAGTCGCCTTGATGTTGCAGGAGTTTTTGCAATACGGTTCCTTCAGGAAACGGCGGACGTCCGGCAAGCATGAAAAAGAAAGTACAACCAAGAGAATAAATATCACTGCGAATATCGGCGTTGCGCGGGTCGCGTGCTTGCTCCGGCGAAATGTAATCAAAAGTACCGAGAGTAACTCCGCTTGCCGTCAAGTCGCCAGCACCGTCTGACGGATTGAGCAGCCTAGCGAGTCCCATATCAATCAGTTTTGCTTTTCCTTCACGGGTAATGAGAATGTTTGATGGTTTAACGTCGCGGTGAATAACTCCGTTTTCGGCAGCATGAGCAAGAGCATGCGTAATTTGAAGCATGTAATTCAAAGTTTGCGGCAACGGCAATACGCCGGATTCGTTGACCATTTTTCTGATATTTATCCCCTCAACATATTCAAAAACAATAAACGGTATGCCATCTTGCTCGTCAACAGAGTAAATTTGCGCTATGTGTTCGTGGTTTAATCTTGCGGCTAATTTTGCTTCGTTCATGAAACGCGCAACTGTACTTTGGTCGTTTGCACGTTGGTGCGGCAAGACCTTAACCGCAACATTACGATTAAGCGACGTATCTGTTGCAAGATAAACTCTTCCCATGCCTCCGCCGCCGATATAACTTTTGATCATAAATTTCCCAAGCAAAGTTCCTGTAGGAATTGTTCCGGTCGCAAATATTTTTACGGCAAGATTGCTATGAATAATGTTGGGAACGGGATCGGTTGAAGGTTCGGCGCGAGGTATAGTTTTTTCTTGCAAATGTTCAACATGAGCATCAAGAGCATCATACGGCAAAGAAGACGCCGGTTTAATATTGTTAGATGATTTATCCAAAATTTGCAATTTATCCGTCATTTTCCTGGTTAATTTTGAACTGTTCACATTTTAATTTTTGTTGCCCCATGAAATTGTTCTGTGATATTTTTTCATGATTTTGAACGCAATAATTAACACCGTGCAAAATTACTAAATTGTTCGCACTTAAATTTCATTTGCCGCCGCCCGCTTATCTATCGGAAAGCAGGCTTTTACACTCTTGAGTCACGCAATTTATAGTACGATCAGTATAAGCGGTAACCGCGTTACGCCGTGTTACCGCTTGCTTTGTTCTTAACCATAAACCTGATCTCTTTCCCATAACCGTTAAACAACTGTATTGTTTTCGGATTGCAGGCTTTTGCGACTGGATAGTTAGGAATATACTTACAATGAAAATTTTATTTCGGACAAAAGTTTTTTCCCAAACTTGGGGCAAAACCCCAAGTTTAGTAATCTGTGTATATTTTTGAATTATCTTCCGCCTTTGAAAAAATTCTTCAATAGATTTGCGGCAACATCGCGGCTTGTTTCCGGTTTGTTTGTCTGATTTGTTTCTGGTGTTTGGGCGGTTTCCGAATCTGTATTTTTTTGATCTTTCAACGATTCCATAATTTCCGCAACATCAATTGTTTTCGTCTCCTGATCTGCATCAACACTGCCTGACGTCGAAAGCCAATCCGCCATCTCCAATTCACCGCCATCTTGACCTGCATTTGCGGATTGAATCTCCACTGTACGAGACACAGCATCGCTCACAGACTCAACCTTTGGCTTTTTCTGTCCTTTCAGTTCGATAGATAAATGCACAAAAAACTCTAACGGACCTACCGAAATCTTGTCGCCGTGTTTCAATTCTTGTTCCGTCGCAACACGTACACCATTGATAAACACTCCGTTTTTGCTGCCAAGATCTCTGACAGCCACATAACCTTCTTCTGAAATTATCGCGCAATGATACCTACTAATAAGTTCACTTCGCGGTTTTAAATTACAATCATCTGCTCTGCCGATAATAAACTTAGGTCCTGAAATCGGAATTACTTGACCCGCCTTACTACCGCCGGCAACTACTAATTGAATATCCATAGTTTCACCAATTTCTTTTTGTTAAATCTGTTTCCAAAAATCAACAAACACCCACTTACTAATCACACTTTAAAATCAGCAACTCAAATGTTGCCAAAACAGAAAGCGTGAAAAGTGTAAAAGTTTTAAACTGTTCGCACTTTAATTTTCATTTATCTTCGCCTACTTACCTATCAGAAAGCAGGCTTTTACACTCTTGAGTCAAGCAATTTATGGTACGAACAATATACGTTGCCCATATAAAAATGAACCCCAAAAAACATTCCGAAACAAATAATCAACTCACAACGAAAAAAAACTTTTAAGGGGGGGTACACAACTCCATGACAATCTGAAAATTTTCAACTCATCTTAACCACAACCAAAAAAGAATCAATACACCATAATTATCCGCCTCAATTTTCACCTACAATAAACATATAAACCCACCCAACCCACAAACAAAATTCATACAATAAATCTCTTCAATGAATTTCTAAACCGTTTACTTTATGTTGTGTTGTGTTGTTTCTTTGGACTGTATGAATTACACGGCTGAATAGTTACTGTCATTTTACTATTTGAATACTTATTATTAGCTCTTCTCCGTCAATTTCTGTTTTAACAGGGTTGGTTGCTGGCAAAGTGTTTTTTTTCAGATCGACCGCCAACGTTTCCTCTTTTATTGTATCGCAAAATTTGTCCAACGATTCAGCTAATTTTTTTGATTTAGTTTCAATTCCGACCATGATTCTATCTGTATATTCCAAATGTAATTCTTTGCGTTGGTCTTGAATTAATCTCACAATCTCACGCGCCCGCCCCTCCGATAACAATTCATCTGTCAACTCCGTTGATAAAACTACCACACAATCATTTCCCTGTGCCGCCGTCCAACCTTTTTTCGCTTGCAACCGAATCTGAATTTCGCCGGCGTTGATCGTTACTTCACTTTCGTCGGCAAGTTTAAGTACAATTTTCTTGTTTTTGTCCATTTCCGCCAATAACGCTGCACCGTCCGAATCGTTTAAAATCCGCTTTACTTCCGGCAAACGTCCCAGCAACTTTTGACCCAACTTCTTAAAATCAGGCTGCACCAAAAATGAAACATATTCCTTAAAATCAGCTTTGTCCTCAAGTACCCGCATTCCTTTGATATTTAACTCATCTTGAATTACCCGCACGTTGTCAATTACGTCCGAATCCCAAAATATTTTTGCCGCTTCATCGCTTGCAAACATCACTTTCATTTCCGACAACGGTTGCCGTACTTTCAAATGTCCGTTTGATCTTGCCGCACGCCCAAGCGATACAATTTCTCGCATCAACCGTATCTCGCGTAACATTTTTTCGTTGATCAAATTTTCATCTGCCGTTGGATAATCCGCTAAATGAACACTTTCCAAGCCGCCTAACTCAACATTGACCAAACGTTGCCAAATTGACTCCGCCAGAAACGGAACAAACGGCGCTATCATTTTCGTTACAATAATTAGACATTCATAAAGCGTCCAATAAGCGTCATTTTTCGACGTTATTTTTTGCGGGTCATCTGAATTTGCGGAACTCCAAAATCTGTCGCGATTCCGGCGTACATACCAGTTGGACAAAGCGTCAACAAATCCGTTCAATTCACTTGCTGCCGTAAAATGATCAAAATTATCCATCGCTGTACAAACAGATTTTACAGTCTTGTTTAACTCTCCCAAAATCCAATAATCAAGTTGCGGACGTGTTTTAATTGGTCGATACGGTTTGGCAGATTTTTTTGCTGACGCCAGGCAAAACGGACTCATTTGACCACAATCATCACGCAACACATCAGGATGAAATAATTGTATCGGCTCAAATCCATCTATCTTGCTGTAAACTTCATAAAACGAAACAACATTTTGAAGCCGAATAATAAATTCAGGTAAACTATCACGTATCGCCGATTCATTGTAACGAATCGCCGTCCAAGGCGTCTGATTCGAATAGAAATACCACCGCAACGTATCCGCTCCATATTTGTTAAAAATCTCGTTGGGTTCACGATAATTTCTTTTGGCTTTAGACATTTTCTGCCCGTCTTCGCCGAGCATCAAACCTAACACAATACAATTTTTAAACGGATGCGGATACGGAATTGGAATTGATTTACCGGATTCGGCATTAACGCCGCCGTAAGGTGCTGTTGTGCCGTCAAAAATCATTGTACTAATTGCAAGTTGACTATAAAACCAACCGCGTGTCTGATCGATTGCTTCACTTATAAAATCAGCTGGAAAATTGCAGCGAAATTTAGTTATACTGCCATGCTCATAAGGAAATCCCCATTGGGCAAAAGGCATCGCTCCCGAATCATACCAACAATCAATCACTTCCGGCACACGATACATCCGCTTGCCTTTTGCAAAAGGCGAATCATAAGAAACCGCATCAATATACGGCTTGTGAACAACCAAATCATCATCCCAATCAGGATGCGATTTTCTAACTTCATCAAAAACTTCCGTTCCCTTAACTCCGGACTTTTTGAGCAACTCATCATAAGACCCAATAACTTCCATTTGTCCGGTTTCTTCACAAACCCAAATCGGTAAAGGCGTACCCCAATACCGCTCACGCGACAACGCCCAATCAACATTCGACTCTAAAAAATTACCAAATCGTCCCGACTTAATGTGATCCGGCAACCAATTTATTTCTTGATTGTTTTTGATCATTTCGTCTTTGAATTGTGTTGTCCGTATGAACCAACTTTTACGCGGATATTGAATCAACGGGTCTTGATCAGACCGCCAACAAAATGGATATTCGTGTAAATATTGTTCTTGATGCAACAATAAACTTTTTGCTTTTATATCGCGTATTATTTCTTTGTCTGTATCTTTGACCCATTTACCTTCATAAGGAATTGCCGTGCCGGTAAATTTGCCATTCGGGGCAACCGCACAAATTAATTCCGGTGCACCGCTCTCAAATCGATCCTGCTCTTTTTTCAATACCTCAAAATCAACTTCGCCAAAAGCAGGAGCTTGATGCACAATTCCTGTTCCCGTATCAAGCGTAACAAAATTGCCCGCAACAATACGCCAAGCCTGCACAACTTCACCGCCGCCTTCTGTTGCTTTGAGTTTGCCTTTGAGTTTGCCCAAACTGTCGTGATAAAAACCAAACGGCGGCAAATACCGCTTGCCGACAAGCTCAATACCCTTAAACGTACTAACAACCAACGGAGACAACTTAATCTTAGCCGCAACAGATTCAACTAATCCGCTTGCAATCACACTAATTCGATCTTCAGTTTTGCCCCCGTCATTTATCCATTGTACAACCGAATATTCAAAATCAGGATTTACGGCGGCAAATTGATTACTTGGCAATGTCCAAGGCGTTGTTGTCCACACTATCAAATCAACAATGCCGGTGAAACCGATTTTAGAATTAACGCTAATTGCAAGGTCTTCATTGAACATCTTCCAATCATTGCCAGGCAACGGATCAAGCAAAGGAAAACGAACAAACACACTCGGATCAGCGACTTGCCGATAACCTTGTCCAACTTCACCGGCAGACAACGCAGTACCGCCTTGCGCCCACCACCAGACTATTTTGTAACCTTGATAAAGGAGACCGCGTTCATAGAGTAATTTGAGAGACCACCAAACAGATTCCACATAGCTTTTTTTGTAAGTTATGTACGCCTCGTCGAGATTTACCCAAAAGCCCAATCTTTCCGTCAAGTTTTCCCATTCTTTCATGTATCGGAAAACACTTTCACGGCAACGGTGTATAAATTGTTCGATTCCGAAATTTTCGATTTCTTCTTTAGAATGAATTCCGAGTTCCTTGCAAACTTCAACTTCAACCGGTAAACCATGAGTATCCCATCCGGCTTTACGCTCACAAAGAAAACCACGCATTGTTTTGTAACGCGGATAAAGGTCTTTGATCGCGCGAGTTAAACAATGACCCGGATGAGGTAATCCGTTTGCTGTTGGCGGACCTTCGTAAAACACAAAACGCGGAGCATCGCGACGAGCACGAAGCGATTTCGCATAAATATCGTGTTCTTTCCAAAATCGCATTATCTTTAATTCTTCTTTGGGCAAAGATGGACTTTGAGGATCAATATTTGTTGTATGTTGTATTTGAGTAATTTCGTTTTGAATGGTACTCATTCTTAAATTTCAAGGTAAACAATTAACGTTGAAGTTAATTGCGGGTTTGTTTAAATTCCAATTTTCGTATTAGTTCAGTAGATTTAGTGTTTTGAGTTAATAAATAAATTTCGTAACTATTCATTTGGGTGTATAAAATTTGACAATGTATTTCGTCCTGAAATGACAGTACGTAACATGAGTTAATTAATACGAGTCAAAACGAAAATTCCGCTGAAATATTACGAATTTTCTTTGTGAAAAAATTATGTAAAAATTTAGTTGCGTAATATACTGCCGGACAAAA
>JAITDV010000426.1 GCA_031282385.1 Planctomycetaceae bacterium
AAATTGTAAAGCCCGAAGCGAAAACTGAAATTGTAAAGCCCGAAACGAAAACTGAAATTGTAAAGCCCGAAACGAAAACTGAAATTGTAAAGCCCGAAACGAAAACTGAAATTGTAAAACCTGAAACGAAAACTGAAATTGCAAAACCCGATGAACGAGAAGAGAGTGTGAATGCGAATAATATTGTTGAAGAAAAATTGGGGTCGAATGTTGTTGTTAAGCCGGAACAGGTTGAAGCGGTGAAGATTGAATTGGATAATGCGTTGGAATCGCGTGAATCGGTTAAGGATGTTGTGTTTAAGATGGTTCGTGATTTGAACAATGTTAATGCGGCATGGGTTTGTTGGGAACCGAATAATTTTGACAAGTTTGATGACAAGTTTGGCAGATTTATTTATCGTAGTCAAAGAAGCGGATCAAATGTGTCAATAGCAGTTCCAATGCAAGAGATGGATACATCGGAGTTGTACACGGCGTCGTTGAATGGCGCTAAATCGGAGATTTCTGATCCGCATAAAATAAATATTTCCGGCACGTCCGGTATTACAGTGACGTCTCCGATTAAGTTTCGTGATCGCGTGATAGGAGTTTGTGGAATCGAGTCGGACACGATGATTTTAAGTAATATTTTACGACAAATTGTTGCAGATAACACGGAATTATTACAAGATGGCAAGGCAGTTCTTGTTTCGCCTCGCGGTAAAATTGTTGCGTCATCAATTACGTCTGATGTCGGTTCTCATTTTACCAAGCCCATAGAAACGGATCCGCAATTATTCAGTTATGAATTTAGCTTACTTGGCAATAAGTGGACAGTTCATTTGATCGTGTCTCAAAATAATCTTAACACAATAGCAAACAAAACCGGCGGCAGCGTTAAAGAAAATCTTGTCCGGTTGCAGAACATAAAAAATACAGTGGACAATGATTTGAAAAATACAAGCGACACAATTATTGAACAACTAATTTTAGTTACAAAAAATAGTGTTTCAAATATTCGTATTACTGTTGTAATATTGTTTGTATTTGGAGTGATTGGCGCATGTTTGATTGGACGCGGAGTACAAAAAATTTATGACCGTCATGAAGCATGGTTCCACGCGTTGCTTGACGCAGTACCTTCTGCGGTAACAGCGGTAAATCCAAACGGAGTGTTGGTATTTAGTAACAAAACTGCTGAACAAGGTAAATTCACATTTGTCAACAACGAACAAAACGGTAAGAAAAAAGAAACGACAATAAAACGTGAAATTGACGGTCGCATATTTGAAATTAGTTCGGTCAAATTATTTGATGTGTTGAAACGTTTTATTGGTACGGTTCAAGTCTTCACCGATGTTACATTGGGTGAACATATAAAATCACAACACAGATATATTTCAGGAACGTTAAACGGTTTATTCAATACTATCCGTGAAGTTGTTTCTGCAAATGAATCATTGAAAGATGGAGTCGAACACTCGGAAGATGATTTGACAGGAATAATAGAACGAATCAAACAAACACGAAATCTTACAGATGCAAATTGCTCAACTGCGGTAGAAGCAAGCCGATTTACAAAAGACGCAGTTAAAGCCGCAACAAAAGGTCAATCACAAATGAAAGAAATGGTAACATCAATGCGTAATATTTGTGATACGGCAGAACAGATGAAAAAAGTAATCAAGACAATTGATGATATTGCATTCCAAACAAATCTTCTTGCGTTGAATGCTGCTGTTGAAGCGGCACGTGCGGGAGCACATGGCAAAGGATTTGCCGTAGTTGCGGAAGAAGTGCGGAATCTCGCTTCACGGAGTGCCAAAGCCGCTCGTGAAACTGCATCGCTCATCGAATCCAGCAACAAACAGATTTTATCAGGTGCAGGAATAGCCGATCAAACTGCCGGAGCACTCGATGAAATTACAAAATTAGTTGACGGCGCAACAGAACATGTTGCAAAGATCGCGGAAACCTCGGCGGAACAATCTGTCAATGTTGACGCAATTTCACAAGGTCTGAATAAAATTGAACAAGTTACACACCTAAATAGTGACATAACAAATAACACAATAAACTCCGTCCAAAACCTCGCAGATTCGTTAAAAGAATTAAACAACAAAATTACAAGTTAAGTAAACAAATAAACTCATCACATGAATTTTCAGTTATAAACTGAACTTTTGCAAAACGTTTTTTGCGTTTTAAATTAAAAGGTTTGAAGTCGTTTCTTTCACGGGCAGGACAACTGTTACTCCGTAGGTGTTTTCGGTGAATAACTCTTACAGGGTAAAGTTGATGCTGCTGTTATCATTCATGAATAAAATCCATACTTTAAGAAACGGCATTTTGCAAAAGTTTAGTTTATAACTGAACTTTTGCAAATAGCGTTTAACACTATAAATTTGAGTGTGAAATGTTTATCAAATTACTATTTTTTTGATGTATTATTGTAACAATAATTATGTTAGTCAAAAATGAAAATCGTATCTAGTTGTCCCTGAAAAAGTCATTTGGCACTATAACTTCTGGCTTATCTGGTTGCAATTTAGAGTTATAATTTGCAATATAGTTATTGTTTTATCCGAGATTTTTCTTAAAACCTTGCAAATATTAGACCTTTTCTCTAACCTAAAAATACATCAACGCAACAAAAAACCTACAACGAAAAACCGCCTTTAACTCCTCCGAGACCACCCCTAACCCCTCCGAAG
>JAITDV010000437.1 GCA_031282385.1 Planctomycetaceae bacterium
GGGGTTAGGGGTGGTCTCGGAGGAGTTAAAGGCGGTTTTTCGTTGTAGTTTTTTTGTTGCGTTGATGTATTTTTAGGTCAGAGAAAAGGTCTATTATGTAACTCTAATTCTTTTTTTGAAAATTCGTGTTGACGTGTTTTGGTGAAATTGTTAAACTCCCACGATAATTGTAACGAGGTGTATGTTTTTTGCGGCGGCAATCTGATAATTAAACACTTGTTCAGACGGCGTAAAACGAAACTATCAATAAAAACAACACCGATTTTTTCCATTAAACACTTTAACTGCTAATCTCAATAAAATGAAAAATAATTTTTGTAACAAAATTTCGACAACTTTAATTTTTCTCGCTGTAACTTGTTTTTCTCAATTTCTGATTTTGAATGCACAAGAGGACAATGTTACTGACAAATTGCTTACTGCATTGAAGTTTAAACCTATACAAAAGGACGTCGAGTACGACATTCCAACCGAAGCCGAAATTCCTCAATGCAAAATCAATCTCTACGAAAATAAACGAGGATACATTGTTACCAATTCGCAAAATCATGTTATCCGTATATTTTTTGATAAAAACGGAGACGGGCAAATTGATCAATGGTCATATTACCGTAACGGAATAGAAGTTTATCGTGATGTTGCGGCTTCCGGCAGCGGCAAAGCCGATCAATTCCGTTGGCTGAATCATGGCGGAACGCGAGTTGGTGTTGATGTGAATCGTGATTCTGTAATTGATTACTGGAAAAATATTTCTGCTGAAGAAGTTTCGCGTGAAGTAGTTCTTGCTGTTGGTGCGCGTGATGTTGGTAGATTTTTGCGAGCGAGTTTATCGCAAGAGGAGTTGCAGGTACTTGGTTTGGGCAAAAATTTGAATGATAGTGTTGCCCAAAAAATTGCGGCTCTGCAAAATGATTTTATTGAATCTGTCAAAAGCATGAATCTTGGCAACAATCTACAGTGGTATCAACTTAATGCCGGTTTCCCAGGTACTGTTCCGGCGGGCAGCAACGGTATCGCGAGTGATTTGCAAGTTTATGAGAATACGATTGCAACTGTTGGAACGGGTAAAGAAACAAAACAGATTTCAATTGGTACGATTGTCAAAGTTAGCGAGAACAATTGGCGTGTTATTGATGTACCCAAATTATATGACGAATCTACATCTGCATATACATTTATCCCGCAATCTGCTGTTTCCAACATATCAGGTCAATCTGATAATGAAGTCATAAAATTGATAAACGATTACCAAAAACTTGCGGCAGAGACGCCGAGTTTGCCCGAAAATCAACGCCCCGCGCAGCACAAAAAAACAATGGGTATGATGCTGCAAATAATAAATTTGTCTGCAACAGAAAAAGACCGCGAACTTTGGATAAAACTGATGGCAGATGAGATTATGGAAGCGGCGCAAAAAAAGGAATTTCCTGAAGCGGAAAGTTATATTGACCAGATTTATAAGTCGGTTGCAAACAGCGAGAGTGCAGAGTTGGCGGCGTATGTGCGGTACAGACAAATTATGACGGAATATCATGCAACTAAAATGGAAGAAATCAAGGCTTATACCGCTTGGATGACTAATCTGGAAAATTTTGTTACGGAAAAACGGTTTGAAGCTACAGAAACCGGTTTGGAAGTTATGATGCAACTTGCGGGTAACCGTGAAATGTCAAGCCGTACCAATGAAGAACCGTTGAAATGGTATACGCGAATTGTAGAGTTGGCGGGCAACAAACCAATTGCAGCAAAGGCAAACGGCGCAATCAGACGTTTACAATCCGCAGGAAAAGCTGTACCATTCCAAGCAACAGATTCAACCGGACAACGTTTTGATATTACGGCATTGCGCGGAAATTATGTTTTGTTATGTTTTTGGGACAGTAATATTTCCGATCCAAGTATGCTTACCGGAATAAAGCGTGAAACAGATCGGCTTGCAAATTTGGGAGTAAAAACGGTCGGGGTAAATTTGGATCCAAGTGTAGAAATATTGAACGCAACAGCAAGAGAATTAGGATTAAAATGGACACAACTTTTCGCACAAGGCGGTTTTGATAATCAACTCGCAACATACTGGGGAATCCAAAATGTACCAAGTTTAATTTTGTACGGCAAAGACGGTAAAGTCCTAAAAGAAAAAATCAACTCCATAAACGAAATTCAATCCATAATCGAAAATAATAAATAAAAAAACGTAACCATGCAGTAGAAACGTAATACATTGCGTCCCTACGATATTCACTAAATATTAAAAACGCAATTGAATAAAATGATACAAAATAACAACCTCCTTAATCCTTAACCAATTGAACTGCAGCAGCCCGCGACTGAATAGTTAACCTAATTTTTCTGATTATTTCAGAATTTGTGAAGTAGCAAACTCAGATCAATTCAATAGACCTTTTCTCTAACCTAAATATATATCAACGCAACAAAAAAACTACAACGAAAAACCGCCTTTAACTCCTCCGAGACCACCCCTAGCCCCTCCGAAGGAGGGGAATAAGAAAAAGCCTCCAAGGGAGGCGAATAAAAAGACGCCTCCGGAGGGAGGCGAATAATTCCCCTCCTTCGGAGGGGTCAGGGGTGGTATCCTACAGGTTAGCGAAAAGGTCTAATATACATAGACAACCTTTTGCCAAAAGTTTTTTTTCACAAGGTTATATCGGCGATAGCCGATTTGTCCTTGTGTACGGTTGGAAATTTATAAACTGTTCACACTTTAAATTTCGTTTACATTCGCCTGCTTACCTATCGGAAAGCAGGCTTTTACGCTCTTGAGTCCCGCAATTTATAGTACGAGCAATATAGCTCTTGCCGTTTCAAAATTCTGGTAGATCAAAATCACAGAACAAACTTTAACCGGCTAGACTCTCTCACCAATATTTGCTACAATAGACCTTTTCGCTAACCCCTCCGAGACCACCCCTGACCACTCCGAAGGAGGGGAATTATTCGCCTCACTCGGAGACGTCTTCTTATTCCCCTCCTTTGGAGGGGTCAGGGGTGGTCTCGGAGGGGTTAAAGGCAGTTTTTCGTTGTAGATTTTTTGTTGCGTTGATGTATTTGTAGGTTAGAGAAAAGGTCTATTCAGTAATTTGGCGTAGGGTCTTGTTATTTTATACACGCGGCAGAATAGTTACATTTCATTTACAAACTAACACGGTTAAAACAAACAAATGAAAAAACCGTCTCCTAAATCAGTTA